>JAUXCW010000002.1 GCA_030618705.1 Gammaproteobacteria bacterium
TCCAGCCAAGTTTTTGCAGCAGTCCCAGCTGGTGCGCGAAGATGGCAATCACCCCGGCCGGGGCGATAAACCGGGTCAGTACATACCAGATATTGAACATCAGCTCGCCGGTATCCTTGAGTTGCTTGCGCACTGTATTGCGCCGCATGATCCAGCCGACAAAGACGGCGATCAGTAATCCGCCCAGTGGCAGCATGATGTTGGTTGTCGCATAGTCGAGGGTTTCGAATACGCCCGGAATAAAAATACACGCCACCCCCCCGGCCCAGCCGATCAAAGCCAGGGCGAGGGTCGACCAGACTCGCCAGATACCCTGTCGCTCCAGCCAGGCGACGCCGGGCTCGATCAGGGAGATGGAGGAGCTCAGGGCGGCGATGCCGACCAGGACAAAGAAGATGGTGCCGAAGACTGCGCCACCGGGCATGCTGGAAAAGGCCACGGGCAGGGTTTTGAACATCAATCCCGTGCCCTGGCCCGGTTCCAGGTTGTTGGCGAATACCAGGGGGAATATTGCCATGCCCGCTATCAGGGCGATAAGTGTATCGAGCATGGCGATGATGATGGAGGTCTTTGCTACAGATGCCTTGCCCGGCATGTAGGCGCCATAGGCCATAATGGCGCCCATACCGAGGCTGAGGGTAAAAAACGCATGTCCCAGTGCGGTGAGGAAACCCTCCGGGGTGAGCTTGCTGAAGTCGATGCTGAACATAAACTGCGCCGCCGCGGCGAAATCACCCCGGGCCCAGCTGTAGCCGAGTAATACCAGCAGCAGGATGAACAGCAGGGGCATGAGGATTTCGACCACGGTACCGATGCCCCGGGTAACGCCGGCGGCGACCACCGCGCCGGTAATGGCGATAAATATACTGTGCCAGATTAGCTGCCGCGTGGTGTCGCCTGCCAATTGCTCGAAACTGGCCTCGATGGCGTCGGGCTTGAGGCCGCTAAAGCTGCCGTTGGCGCTGTTCCAGACATAGTCCAGTGCCCAGCCGGCGACGACACTGTAGAACATCAGGATCATCAGGCCCGCCAGCACTCCCATCGCGCCGACAAAAGACCAGGCCGTGGTGGTTTTGGCATCCTGGGCGGCGCGAATAGTACTGTGGATGGGGTCGGTGCGGCCAAAGCGACCGATGGTGACCTCGGCCATCATGACGGGGATTCCCACCAGCAGGATGCAGCCCAGGTACACCAGCACGAAGGCGCCGCCGCCGTATTCGCCGGTGATATAGGGAAATTTCCAGATATTGCCGAGTCCTACCGCGGAACCGGTGGCTGCCAGGATGAATGTCCAGCGGCTTTTCCAGCCGACGTAGTTATCTTTCTGCATGGTTGTCCAGCTGCATACTCGTGTTGATGGGGGAATTGCGCCGCAATTGTAACGGTTCTTATAGCGGGGAGCTATTCGTGTATAATGCGGCCGCTTCCAATCACCCTCGCTGGCGGATACGTTCGCCGCGGCCTCATAGCCAAGTCCATTATGATAGAGAAATTACGCAATATCGCGATTATTGCCCACGTCGACCACGGCAAAACCACCCTGGTCGATAAACTGCTGGAGCAATCCGGCACGCTGCAGCGCAAGGATGCCGGCCAGGAAAGAGTCATGGACTCCAATGACCAGGAGCGGGAGCGGGGTATCACCATACTCGCCAAGAATACCTCGATTGAATGGCAGGGCTATCGCATCAATATCGTCGACACCCCGGGCCACGCGGATTTTGGCGGCGAGGTCGAGCGTGTCCTGTCGATGGTAGACAGCGTGCTGTTGTTGGTGGACGCGGTCGAGGGTCCCATGCCGCAAACTCGCTTTGTCACCCAGAAAGCCTTTGATCAGGGGCTCCACCCCATTCTGGTGGTCAATAAGATCGACCGCGATGGCGCCAGGCCCGACTGGGTGATAGACCAGGTCTTCGATCTCTTCGATCGGCTCGGCGCCACCGACGAACAGCTGGATTTTCCCATCGTCTACACCTCGGCTATACAGGGTATCGCCGGGCTGGATCCCGCCGAGATGGGCGACGATATGAATTGTTTGCTGTCGATGATCGTGGATACCGTGCCGGCCCCCGATGTGGATACCGGGGGGCCGTTCCAGATGCAGATATCCGCGCTGGATTACTCGAGCTATGTCGGCGTCATCGGCGTCGGTCGCATCAGCCGCGGCAAGGTGCGGGCGAATATGCAGGTGACAGTGGTCGACCGCGAGGGTGCGACCCGCAACGCAAAGATTCTCGAGGTCATGGGCTATCACGGCCTGGAGAGAACGCCGGTGGCGGAAGCCGGGGCCGGGGATATCGTCTGTATTACCGGTATCGATAAACTCAATATTTCCGATACCCTGTGTGATCCGGCAACGGTAGAGGCCTTACCGGTGCTGAGTGTGGACGAACCGACGGTGTCGATGACCTTCCAGGTGAACGACTCCCCCTTTGCCGGCCTCGAGGGCAAGTATGTTACCAGCCGCAACATCCGCGAACGCCTCGAGCGGGAATTGATTCACAACGTCGCACTGCGGGTCCAGCCCGGTGATACGCCCGACAAGTTTGTCGTCTCGGGCCGGGGTGAACTACACCTCTCGGTGCTGATAGAGACCATGCGGCGGGAAGGCTTCGAGATGGGGGTCTCCCGTCCGGAAGTCATCCAGAAGGAAATCGATGGCCAGATGATGGAGCCCTACGAAAGCCTGCTGGTCGACTGCGAAATCGATCACCAGGGCGCGGTGATGGAAGAGCTCGGCAACCGCAAGGGTGAATTGCAGAATATGGTGCCTGACGGCAAGGGTCGGGTCCGGCTGGAATTTATTATTCCGTCCCGGGGCCTGATCGGTTTCCGCACCCTGTTTCTCACCCTGACCAGTGGTTCCGGGATCCTGACCCACGTCTTCGATCACTACGGCGAGGTCAAGGCCGGTGATCTGGCCAAGCGGGTCAACGGGGTACTGATATCCAATACCCGGGGCAAGACCCTGGCTTACGCCCTGTTCACCCTGCAGGATCGCGGCCGGCTTATCATCGATCCCAATATCGAGGTCTATGAGGGCCAGGTGATCGGTCTGCACTCCCGGGGTAACGATTTAACGGTCAACCCGACCAAGGCCAAGCAATTGACCAATATTCGAGCTGCGGGCACGGACGAAAACCTGGTGATGACGTCGCCTATTCGCCACACACTGGAGCAGGCGCTGGAATTTATCGAGGATGACGAACTGGTCGAGATAACGCCGGAGTCGATTCGTATCCGCAAGAGGTACCTGCAGGAGTCGGAGCGACGCCGCTCGGCACGCAGCAAGCCCTAGGGCGAGCCAGGCGTGCGAGCCCTGATACAGCGGGTGACCGAATCCAGTGTCACGGTGGACGGCGAAATAATCGCTGCAATCCGCCACGGCTTGCTGGTGCTGGTCGGCATGGAGCGAGGCGACACCGAGGCGGCGGCGGACCAAATGGCGGACAAACTGCTGGCTTACCGGGTATTTGCCGACGACGCCGGCAGGATGAACCTCAGTGTCACCGATATACAGGGCGGCGTATTGTTGGTATCGCAATTTACCCTGGCGGCGGATACCCGCAAGGGCCTGCGGCCGGGCTTCTCTACCGCGGCGGAGCCGGAGCGCGCCCGGGAGTTGTATCGCTATCTCGGCGAGAGGGTCGCCCCGCGTTGCCATGAGTTTGCCAGCGGCCGCTTCGGTGCGGATATGCAGGTGCAACTGGTCAATGACGGTCCGGTGACGTTTCTGTTGACGAGCTGATTGGGCACCAACAGTGTTGCGATAGTGATGGGGTTCCACTAGCCAAAGGGAAGGTGAATGCCTTGTATTATCGGCCGGGCACTGAAATAAGCTTCCGCCGCGATAGACCCGATCAATCCACGCTATCCATCCTCCCATTCAGGCTCCAATCGTAGTCGAGATAGCGGATATCGAAGGCCTGCTCGCGTAGCAGTGCGGCGACCTCCGGGTCGGTGACATAGTCCGCCAGATAGCTCTGCACGCTGCCGCCGGCGCGTTCGAAATCCTCCCGATACCACTTGAAGATACTGGACAACCAGGCCACCCGCTGTTGTTTGTCGAAGCGATTCTTGCCGCTGTCGGCGAGAAAGGCCCTGGCGTTATCGTCCAGTTGCGCATCCAGTCCGGCGACGGTATAGGCCTCCGACCTGAGTCCGGGGCAGGAGCGGGAGGCGCAGACGATGGCAAAATGTACCCGGGGCTCTTCCAGGGGCAGGAGCAGTTCCTTCTCCAGCGTATTCAGGCTGATATTCCGGCCCGCAACCGGGTATTGATCGAGGTAAAAGAAGCGGGTGCGGCCCCAGCGGCCGGCGGGGGAGCGGCCTCGCAAAATGGCGCCGGCAGCCAGCACATTGTAGGCATTGATATAGAAAACCAGCTGCTCGCGGCGACCAGGCCCGGGCCGCGTGCGCTCCAGGCTTTCAATCAGGCCGGAAAATTCGTCGGCGGCGCCGAGGCCGGTATAGTCAACCTCGCCCTCGACCACATGTTCAGCCAATAATCGGTTCCATACCGACCAATCTACCGTGACATCGGGGCCGGCAGCCGCGCCGGCGCTTAGTAACAGGGCCACGGCGGTCGCTATTAGGTAAATTGAGCCTGGCAACAGGCGTGTTGTACGCATAGTAGTTCTTGGAATAGGCTCTTCCCCTAAAGTTCCGGCTAATTGTATAACCAAATTCGATACCCGGGGAAGACCACCCCGCGCCATGGGCGGCCCGAAGGGTGAGTGGAACGAATAATCCAGGAAGTTGTTGAATTTATGGATCCCAGCCTGCGCTGGGATACGCGCCCTCTCCAAAAACATGCGTTTTCGGACGGGCACTAATTAGAAGTCCTTTTCTAATTTTTCCCGCTAGTCTCGATCCCGTGTTTTTGCCTTGTTTTGGTGCGAGCGATTTTTCCGGGGAAGGCGTAGTCCGGAATAGAATGCAGAGTAAACAGGGTAGTTGATTGTAATTATTATAAAACCAATATAAAACAGGAACAGTGCACAGGGACGGCCGCTGATTCCGACTGGGAGGTTTTCAGTGGATAACCAGGCACCCCGTACGTCAGCTGCCGAGGCTCAATCCGGACACTGGTATAGAGTCAATCACGACGAAACAGTCACCCCCGCGCCGCGCACTGTCCTGGCATTGCACAACGAACATGCCTATATGTTCAAGCTGCTGGACTCCCTCGATGAGCAGGCCGGCATGATTACCCGGGGCGAAGATGCCGATTTCGGCTTGCTGCTGGATATCGTCGACTACATGCAGAATTTCCCCTCGCGCTATCATCATCCCAAGGAAGATCTTATCTACCAGCGGATGGCGCTTCGGGATGATGTGTCTGCCCTCGAGGTGGCGGCTTTGCTGGAGGAGCACAGGGTTCTGGAGCGGCTGCTCGCTCGCCTGGCCGATGCTATTCGGGATGTACACACCATGCCGACGGTCCTCAAAAAACAACGTGTCGGGGAAACCTGTAGCCAATACGAACAGCTGTTGAAGGAGCATATCAATACCGAGGAATCGAGGATACTGCCCCGTGCGATCGAGGTGTTGCGTGAGGAAGACTGGTTTCTTATCGACCAGCAGAGCACCCCGCTCAACGAAATACCCATTGATAATATTCTCACCGATAACTACAGCAGTCTGCGGCGCTTGTTGCGGGAGAAATCCGAGAAACTCGCGAACAACGTGGTACTCGGAGAGTTTTTGGCCAGCCATTCCCTTTTGGAGTTTGTCGGTGGTCTGGGCGTTAGCCTCGCCTATGGCCAGGAGGCCTATAGTCACGGTGTACACAGCGGATTGTCAGCTTACTGGAAGGCCTGTAAGAGCTGGATGCCGTTTGCCACGGCGCCCGATAGTGGTGGTTTTCAAAACCCGGTGCGGGTGAGCTGGGATGCATTTGTCCAGGGCATGGCCGAGGTGGAGAAGCCTGACGCAGAATTGCTGCAACCGATGAAGCGCGCGGTGAATCTTTACCGCGCCTTGATCGGTGGCCGCGGCGCGTCGGTGGCTCAGGAGCAGCTTGCCGAGGGAGAGGAAGAACTCGACCTGAATAGTATGCACTTTCTGGAAGATGCCAGCAGACTTGTTCAATAGCGTATTAAGTGAGGTAGTCTGTGCCGTCTAAAAGCCATGGTGAACCCGTTAACAGCGGCCCCTCCATCATCAATTCTCTCCTTGAGTTCCGCGCGGGTCTCGAGGCCTGCGCTCTCCCCTATGCCTTACCCCTGTTGATGCGGGCCGGGCGCGGCGATGGCAAGCCCGTATTGCTGATCCCCGGCTTTACCAGTAGCGATAATGCCACGTACTTCGTCCGCCGCTATCTACAGCGCCTCGGTTACGATGTCTACGGCTGGCAACTGGGTACCAATAATGGCTTGAGCGCCGAAAACTTCGAGGCGCTGGAGCGCCGCCTGGCAGCGATATACCAGGATACGGGTCGCCGTGTCAGCCTGGTCGGCTGGAGTCTTGGGGGTTTTTATGCCCGGGCGCTGGCCAACAAACACTCACCGATGGTGGCTAAGCTGATTACCGTGGGCACCACGTTTTCCATGCCTACACCCAGGGGTGTCAATCGCGTTATCAATCGTCTCTACGGCCATCTCAACCCCTATCAGCAGATGGATGAATTTTTTATCGGTAGTGATCTTTGGGAGTACACCCCTGCTGTGCCGTCGACGTCTATCTACAGCAAGGGCGACGGCGTCAACAATTGGCAGTATTGCCTGGATAGCGAGGGCGGGCTATCGGAAAATGTCCGGGTATGGGGCAGCTATAGCGGCATGACCGTCAACCCGCTGGTATACCACGTACTCGCTGACCGGCTGGCCCAGGATCCTGCGCGCTGGCGTGCCTACCGTCTTCCCGGAGTCCTGCATCGTGTTAAATCCGGCACTGCGTTTGCCGACGAATGAGAACTTATAGCGGGTCGGGGTATTCGCGATGCAAGATATTATTTGCCTGGAGTAATCAATGAGTTTGCAAGCTGCCGCGCTGACGCAGGTCATGCGCCTATTCGGCTCCATGATGGTGAATAGCGGGGAGCCGCCGGAGCTGCGGGAGAAAATCCACAAAGCGAGCAGTCGTATGCCGGCCCCGCCGAGTGAGGCTCGCTACGAGGAAGTCAGCATCGACGGCAGCATTCCCGCCTACTGGGTCAGTATGCCCGATGTCGACCGCAATAAAGTGCTGCTCTATTTTCATGGCGGCGGGTATATGTTTGGCGGCACCATGCTGACCCACAAGGACCTGGTCTGGCGATTGTCCCAGGCGGCGAAGTGTCCGGTGCTGTCGCTGGAATATCGCCTGGCGCCGGAAAACCCGTTTCCCGCTGCCCAGGATGATGCGTTTCAGGCCTACCAGTGGTTGCTCGATCGCTTCGCCCCCCAGTCCATCGCCATCGCCGGTGATTCTGCCGGCGGCGGTTTGACCTTTGCCACCCTGCTCCGTGCCAGGGATGAGGGTTTGCCGGTGCCCGCCGCGGTGGTAGGGCTCTCGCCCTGGACCGACCTGGCCTGTACCGGCGAGAGCATCATCACCAACGCCGCCAGGGATGTGTTGATTCCCGCAGACGGTATCAAGGAGGGCGTCGACTACATCCTCAACGGCGCCGATCCCACCGACCCCTATGCGTCACCGCTCTATGGTGACTACAGCGGTTGCTGTCCCGCCCTGATCCAGGTGGGTAGTGGGGAGGTGTTGCTCGATGACTCCCGTCGCCTGGCCTATAAAATGGAAGCCAGCGGCATCCCTGTGGTGCTGGATGTGTGGAGCAAAATGCCCCACGTCTGGCAGGTGATGTCGATGATCCTGCCCGAGGGTCGGGTCGCGATCGATCGTATCGGGGTATTCCTGCGCGGCCATATGCGGTCGGTTAGTCGAACAGGGTAAAATTCGACCTAGTGGTGGACAATGCGGCTCTGGGTAAACTGGTGATAGGCATCCAGCAAGGGCTCCTCGCCCAAACCGGAGTGTTTCGCGCCGACACGGGGTAGTTCGTCACCGCTGATCCCCTTGTTAATGCCCAACTCGGCGGCATCCAGTTGCCGGCCGACTTCGATGGCGTCGTCGGCTTTGCCAAAAACCACAGCTCTCTGGCCGTAGCGGGAGCGGTTGATGGCGGTGATCGCCTCCTGTTTTTGACTGAAGTAGCTGATGCACAGGACTGGCGCGAGGATTTCCTCGTGGGCGATATCCATGTCATCGACAACCTGGCTCAGTAGCGTGGGGCGGATAAAAAAATCGGGGTGGTTGGCACCACCTGTCAGCGCTACAGCGCCCTGGTTGATAGCGTTGGCTATCAGTCGGGCGGTCTTTTCCCGGCGGCGGTTGTTGATCATCGGGCCGGTATCCGCATCGGGGTCGTTCCAGGTGCCTATCCGGTAGCGCCGGGCCAGGTCGGTCAACCTGGGTTCCAGCTCAGCGGCAATGCGCAGGTCGATGAAAACCCGCTCTATGGCGAGGCATCGAGGGCAGTCGCCCAGGCTGCTTTCAATGATATACCTGGCCGCGACATCGAGGTCGGCACCCGCCAGTACGATAGCGGTATTTTTCGCTCCCAGGGCCAGCAGCATGGGTTTCAGGCCGTAGGCGGCGCTGGCCATGACATGTTTGCCGGTGCTGCTCGAGCCGCACAGGGCGATCAATTGTACATTGGATGCAACCAGCGCTCTGCCCTGCGCATCCGCGCCCTGCACGATTTGCAGTACGTTTTTCGGCAGGTAGCGCTGGTAGATTTCAACCAGTTGCTGGGCTATCAGTGGCGTATTGGGCGAGGGCTTGAGAATGACAGTGTTACCCGCCATCAGCGCAGGGATCATAAAGCCGAGGCTGGTGGCCACCGGATTGTCCCAGGGCGTTATCACCGCGCAGGTGCCCAGTGGGTCCCGGTAGAGGCTGGTCGTGCCGGCGGTATCCTCTTTGCTTCGTACACGAAGGGCGGAAAACGCATTGCGGATATTGGCGGTGATGCCCTGGGCCGTGGACTGGATTTCCCGCAGCCCGCACTGGCGAGGCTTGCCGGTTTCCTCGCTCAGCAGTGCCCCCAGTCGGGGTGCATTTGCCAGTAGTGCGGTGGCTGCCTGTTGCATCATGCGCGCCCTCTGGGCGACGCCCAGTGCGGCCCATCCCGGCTGGACATCCCTTGCCGCCTGTACCCGGTGGGGGATATCTTCGACGTCGGTGACCCCGACGAAGCCCAGGGCCATGCCGGTGCCGGGGTCGAGTGAGATAAGGTGCTTGTCTGCGGGTTTTGCCATAGCGAAAGACGGGTGAGGCGGGTGTCGTTGCAATGACCAGCTTAGCGGACGGCGGGATGAATCACAGGTAAAAATACCTGTCCCACAGCAAACATTTACACAGCATTATTATCGCGAAGGTATTGATTCAGCAAAGCCGCTGACTGGGTTATGATTGTGATTGGCCAAATACGGGTAAATAAGGAGAGAGTAAATGATTCGCCCAATCCTGATGGTGCTGCTGGGCGCCGCGGTATCGCTGCCCGCCCAGAGTGATGAAAGCTGGTCCGGTATTGTCAAAAAAGAGCCCCAGGGTGACTACACCCACTGGTTTATCGGCGACAGCCAGCTGAGCATGGACGAGGATACCCGGATTAAAATCCGTGTCGGCAGACTGGAAGTGGGTGCCTGTACCGATGTCGACAGTGACGGCGAGGCGATACGGAAGGTGACGACCCGCCCCATGAGAAAATGCGACCATACCGACTACGAGGCGTACTTCGCCAGTTTCAAGGCACTGGGGGAGCAGGGGAGCTAGTCTGCCTGTAAGGCCTGTCTTTTCTCTATTATCCGGCCGAAGAACAGGCCGGCTTCAAACAGTATCCACACGGGAATAGCCAGCAGTGTCTGGCTGATGATATCCGGTGGCGTCAGCAGCATGCCGACGATAAAACACACGACGACGACGTAGGGGCGCTTCTTTGACAGTGCATCGGGGGTGGTGATGCCCGCGGCAATCAACAACACTGTGGCAACCGGAATTTCAAAGGCGATGCCAAAAGCGAAGAACAGCTTCATGACAAAATCCAGGTAGCTGTTGATATCGGTCATAATCGAAACGCCTTCCGGGCTGACACTGGAAAAGAAGGCAAAGATCAGCGGGAATACCACGTAGTAGGCAAAGGCCAGGCCGGCGTAGAACAGGCCGATACTGGAGACCAGGATGGGCATTGCCAGTCGTCTCTCACTGCTGTACAGGGCCGGCGCAATAAAACGCCATACCTGGTGCAGGATATAGGGCATGGCGAGAAACAAGGAGACGAACATGGTCAGCTTGAACGGGGCCAGGAAGGGAGAGGCCACCTCTGTGGCGATCATGGTCGCGCCTTCCGGCAGCAACTCGCGCAGGGGAGCGGAGACAAAGGCGTAGATGTCGTTGGCAAAATAGAACAGGCCGATAAATACCACCAGCACCACCAGGATCGAGCGCAACAGGCGGTCGCGCAGCTCGGTCAGGTGGGCAACCAGGGGCATGGCCTGGTCCTGGTTGTCGGGCTCGGAATCGCTCATAGGGGTTTGTCGGGCGGGTGCTGCTCGTCGGCGTCTTTGGGTGCTGCGTCGGCCTTCTCGCTTGATGATTTACCTATAGTGTTATCGATATCGAACTGCAAGTCTTGCAGGCTGGCGCGAACACTTTCCATATCATCGTTGATTTCCTTGCCGGCGTCACCGAGTTGCTTGAGGATGGTGTCGTTGTGAAGGTCCTGATTGAAATCCGCGGTATTCAATTCTCGTTCGAGCTCGGTGCGAACCTCATTGAAGCTGCGGCGAATACGCCCCAGCCACATACTGGCGGTGCGCAGTGCGCCGGGCAGGCGCTCCGGGCCTAACACCAGTAAGCTTATAACCGCGATGAGCAGCAGTTCTGTAAAACCGATATCGAGCATAGGGCTACAGTTGTTTACTTGCTGTCGTCAAGGTCGGCGGTTTTCTGTTCGTCTGCCGACTCGTCTTTGCTGTCGCCCTCGGCGCCGGTTTCAGGATCCATCGATTTACGGAAGCCCTTGATGGCGCCCCCCAGATCAGAGCCCAGGCTGCGTAAACGCTTGGTGCCGAATAACAGGACAACTATGGCGAGTACGATCAGCAGTTGCCAGATACTAATGCCACCTAAGCCCATAAATCACCTCGTTCTATTTTCGTGTACGTGAGAGTTTCTCTTCAATCCCGGATCGACCGAACCGGCGATTCAATTCGTCCAGTACGCTGTCTGCCGATTCTCCAAGCGCGGTCAGCATGATCAGGCTATGAAACCACAGATCGGCGGTTTCATAGATTACATCCTGGTTATCCCCGCTATGACTCGCATCCTTGGCGGCAATAATAGTTTCCACACATTCCTCGCCGAGCTTTTCGAGGATTTTATTCAAACCCTTCTGGTGCAGGCTGGCGACATAGGACTGCTCGGCATCGGCCGCACCGATGCGCTGTTGGATGATTGTCTGCAGTTGCGCGAGTACGTCACTCATGGCTGCTTTCCGTAGATTTCCCCGGGGGTTTTGATGACGCCGTCGGTTTCGCGCCAGCAATCGCTGTCCAGCTTGCGATAAAAACAGCTGCGACGACCAGTGTGGCAGGCGATATTGCCCTCTTGCTCAACCCTTAACAGGATGACGTCGCTGTCACAGTCGAGTCTCAGTTCCACAACCCTCTGTGTGTGGCCGGATGACTCACCCTTGTGCCAGAGCTTTTGTCGGGAGCGAGACCAGTACACGGCCTCGCCGCCGCTGATCGTTTGAGCCAGCGACTGCCTGTTCATCCATGCCAACATCAGAATCTCGCCGGTTTGCCAATCCTGTGCGATTGCCGGCACCAGCCCCTCCGCAGTCCATGCGATTTCGTCGAGTACGGATTCCGTCACTTGCTCTCCCATGGCCCAATTATGGCACAGGGCGAGTATGCAGGGCTAACTTCTGAGGGCCAATACGAGAGCGAGTGCGAAGAGCAGCCAGGACGCCGTGGGCAGCTGGGCCAGTTGCTGCGCCAGCGCGGGCTTGGCCAGCAACACGGCACCGGCTATCGCGATGAGTGCCAGCCTGAGATTGCGGCGGCTCTTGTGCTGTGTGAGTTGATCCCGGGTGAGGTGCTCCAATTGGGTTTGCTGCAGCGACACAAGCTTGTTCATATCGCTGCCCTTATGCAAATTGCCCATCACCAGTTCAGGCAGTTGCGGCAGTTGCTCCAGCCACTGGGGCAACTGCTGGCGCAGTTGCTCCATCACGCCGGTTGGAGCGTAGCGTTCTTTCATCCAGTTATCGAGGAAGGGCTTGGCGGTTTGCCACAGGTCCAGCTCGGGATAAACCTCGCGACCCAGGCCCTCGATGGCGAGCAGGGTTTTTTGCAACAACACCAGGGATGGCTGGATCTCCATATCGAAGCGGCGGGCGGTCTGGAATAAATAGAGCAACAACTGGCCGAAGGATAGCTCCGCCAGCGGTTTTTCGAAGACCGGCTCGCAGGTCGAGCGCATGGCCGCCTCGAAATCCTGCACCCGGGTCTGCGGGGGCACCCAGCCGCACTCGACGTGAAGCTGGGCAACCTGGCGGTAGTCCCGGTCGAAAATGGCGATCAGGTTGCGGGCGAGGTAGTAGCGGTCGAAGTCGCTGAGGCTGCCCATGATGGCGCAGTCGATGGCGATATACTGGGGTTGTTGCGGGTGCTCGCGGGAGATAAAAATATTGCCCGGGTGCATATCGGCGTGGAAGAAATTATCGCGGAATACCTGGGTAAAAAAGATCTCGACACCGCGCTCGGCGAGTAGCTTCATGTCGATGCCCTGGGCGCGAATCGCCTCTATGTCGGACACGGGAATACCGTCGATACGTTCCATGACCAGTACGTTGCGGCGGGTGTAGTCCCAGTGAATCTCGGGGATGTAGAGCATATCCGAGCCGAGGAAATTGCGCCGCAGTAGTGAGGTATTGGCCGCCTCGCGTTGCATATCCAATTCGTCAAAAATGGTGTGTTTGTAGTCCTCTACCACCTCTACCGGCCGCAGGCGCTTGCCGTCGGGCAGGTAGCGCTGCATCCAGTTTGCCATTACCAGCAGCAGGGCAATATCCTGGGTGATAACGGTTTCGATGTCGGGGCGCACGACCTTGACCACGACATCGAGGCCGCTGTGCAGTCTGGCGGTGTGTATCTGGGCAATCGAGGCTGATGCCAGTGGCTCGGCGTCGAATGCGGCGAAAAGTTCGTCGACCGGTTTGCCCAGGCTCTCCTCGACGATGGTGCGTGCCCTGGTCTGGTCGAAGGGCGGGACCTCGTCCTGCAGTTTGGCCAGCTCATCGGCTATGTCGGGGGGCAGCAGGTCGCGCCGGGTTGACAGCATCTGGCCGAATTTGATGAAAATGGGGCCCAGGTCCTGCAGCGACTCCCGGATACGTACACCGCGGGAGTCCGGCGGTTCCGGCAGCAAGCGCAGGGGAGAGAGGCGTAGCAGCCAGTGCAGGGGGGGTGGTAATTTATTCCAGTCGAGGAGCAGGTCGAGGCGGTAGCGGGCGCTGACCGAGATGATGCGAAGCAGGCGAGGTACGGTATGCAGGCTCAAACCCGGCGTCCCACCAGGCGCTCGAGCAAACTGCCCGGACGTTGTTGCTGGTATTGTTGCTGGCGTTGTTGCAGTGCCTCCAATCTGTCGACGGACCGGGTCAATTGAGCGATGGCGTCGTAGTGGTTCGGCAACTGTGCGGTGTGGGTGGGGTTTTCGTCTGCCATGGCGCCGGTCTCTGTCGCTCTGACTGTCAGGATTCGCCCATTGTAGCGATCCTGGGCCGTCGGCGCATGTCCATCCTGTCAGAGTTTGAGTATCTGCACGGAGGGGTCCCGGCTCACGCCGGCACGGGCGAGCCGCTGCAGGTAATCGCTCCAATTGCTGTCGTATTCGCTGCCGAGCCGGTACAGGTAATCCCAGGCATATATCCCGGTGTCGTGACCGTCGTCATAGGACAACTGGATCGCATAGTTACCCACCGGTTCTACCCGCTCGATGGCGACGGCCTTTTTGCCCCATTGCAGTTCTTCCTGGCCGGCGCCATGGCCGCGGACCTCGGCGGAGGGAGAAAACACGCGCAGGTATTCCGCCGGCAGTTGCCACTGCCCGCCGTCGGCGTAATTTAATTCCAGTACCCGTCGCACGCGATGCAGTTTTATCGACAGGGGTCTTGGCGGTGACTCGTTGCTCATCGTCGTGGGCTCAGTGTACTGAATGGGAACCCGGCAGAAGCGATCTGGCCCTATAAGATAAAGCGGCTCAGGTCGTCGTCCCGGTGTAGCTCCTGTAGTTTGTCGTCGACATAGGCGGTATCCACAAAGATGTGCTCGCCGCGGGAAGCAAGCTCCGAGGCGTCGAAAGAGGCCTCTTCAAGCAGGCGTTCCAGCACCGTATGCAGACGACGCGCACCGATATTTTCGGTGCGCTCGTTGACCTCCCAGGCGATTTCCGCAAGGCGCCTGATGCCGTCGTCGGCAAAGCGCAGCTCCAGCCCCTCGGTTGCCATCAGCTCTGTGTACTGGGTGGTGAGGCAGGCGTCCGGCTCGGTAAGGATGCGTTGGAAATCATCAGGGGTCAGGGCCTCGAGCTCGACCCGGATGGGTAGCCGACCCTGCATTTCGGGAATCAGGTCCGAGGGTTTTGTGAGGTGGAACGCTCCGCTGGCGATAAACAGTATGTGGTCGGTTCGCACCATGCCGTAGCGGGTACTGACGGTGCAGCCCTCGATCAGGGGTAGCAAGTCCCGCTGCACGCCTTCGCGGGATACATCGGGGGAGCCGGTATCGGCGCGTTTGGCGATCTTGTCGATTTCATCGAGAAAAACTATGCCGGTTTGCTCCGTGGCTTCCAGCGCCCGGGCCTTGATTTCGTCCTCATTGACCAGCTTGAGAGCCTCTTCGTCACAGAGTTTTTTCAGCGCCGCTTTGACCGTCAGGTGCTGGTTGGCGGTGCGCTTGTTGGCCATGTTGGAGAACATGCTCTGTAGCTGGTTGGTCATGTCTTCCATACCGGGGGGAGCCATGATTTCAACCCCCGGGGCATTGGCGCTGACTTCGATCTCGATTTCCTTGTCATCGAGCTCGCCCTCGCGCAATTTTTTACGGAAAATTTGCCGGGTCGAGGAATCTCCGTGGTCATCCTCCGCCCCGCGGGCGGGGGGCAGCAGTACGTCCAGAATACGCTCTTCAGCGGCATCCTCGGCGCGATGACGGACTTTCCGCGTTTCCTGTTCGCGCAGCTGTTTGATGGCGACATCCACCAGGTCGCGGACGATGGATTCAACGTCGCGGCCGACGTAGCCGACCTCGGTAAACTTGGTGGCTTCGATCTTGATAAAAGGTGCGTTGGCCAGTTTCGCCAGGCGCCGGGCGATTTCGGTCTTGCCGACACCGGTAGGGCCGATCATGAGAATGTTCTTGGGCGATATTTCCGCCCGCAGAGCCTCATCCAGTTGCATGCGGCGCCAGCGATTGCGCAGCGCGATCGCCACCGCCCGCTTGGCCTGGTGTTGGCCGACGATGTGTTTGTCCAGTTCGTGGGCGATTTCTCGAGGGGTCATTACTACAGACATGTCAGTGTGTTACTCCAACAAACGTATGGATAGCTCAGGAAGCGCTGTCCAGGGTTTCGACAGTGAGGTTGTGGTTGGTATAGATGCAGATATCCGCGGCAATATTAAGGCTTTTTTCAACCACCTCAAGGGCGTCGAGTTCAGTATTATCCAGCAGCGCATGTGCCGCGGATTGGGCAAACGGTCCGCCGGAGCCGATGGCGATGAGACCACGCTCGGGCTCGATGACATCGCCGTTGCCGGAGATGATCAGCGAGGTGTTTTTATCGGCGATTGCCAACAGGGCTTCCAGTTGGCGCAGGGAGCGCTCGGTACGCCAGGCTTTGGCCAGTTCCACCGCCGCGCGTACCAACTGGCCCTGGTACTTCTCGAGCTGGTTTTCGAACAGCTCAAACAGGGTGAATGCATCGGCGGTGCCCCCGGCAAAGCCGGCAATCACTTTGTCCTGGTAGAGTCGGCGAACTTTACGGGCATTGCCCTTCATCACGGTGTTGCCCATGCTGACCTGGCCGTCGCCGCCGATTACGACCTTGCCGTTGCGACGCACGGAAAGAATGGTAGTGCCACGATATTGTTGCAAGGGGGCTTCCTCCGGGGTGGGGAAGTCCTATATGGGGGCGGCCGCGCGAGGATTCAACCCCTCCCCCTGTCACTCAATCCGCTTTACGTTTGGTCACCAGGGTGTCGATTCCTTCGCCGCTGAGTGTATTGCGCACCGTGGCCAATTGCTTGGTCGAATGGTACGGGCCGGCTTGTACACGGTACCAGGATTTGCCCTGGTGCTTCACCTTCTCGATATTTGCCTCCATATCGAGGAGCAGCAATTGAATGCGTCGTTTTTCGGCCTCTTCCCGTCGCTGGAACGAACCCGCTTGCAGGTAGTAGCGGTAAGCGGTTTCGGCCTGCTTCGAGGGGCTGGACTTTTCCGGATTTACCGTAGGCCTGGCGCGGCTGGGTTGCTTATCTGTGGATACCATGACCTCGCGCTGGGGCAGCAGCGTATAAAAATTGAATTCCACATCGTCCTCGGCTGCGCTGTCGGCCCCGGTCTGCTGTTCCCCGGGTCCGGCGCCGGCGTCCCGTGGCAGTGCAGCGAGGTGAAACAACAAGCTTCCGAGGGCGCCGATGCACAGGCCGGTCGCGAGCCAGAGCCAGGGTGGCAACGAGGGTTTGCTTTTCTTGCGTGCATTTTGCTTGCGTTTGCGTGGCTTGCGCCGTACATAATCCTGCGTCACTTACATTTTCTCCGGTGCTGACACGCCAAGTAAATCCAGGCCGTTGTGGAGAATCTGGCGCACGGCCAGACTCAGTGAGAGCCGGGCATTGCGCAGTGCCGTATCATCGATAATCACTTTATGGTTGTTATAAAAACTGTGGAACTCACCGGCGAGTTCCCGCAGGTAGTTGGCGACCAGGTGCGGTTCGCACTCCCTGCAGGCCTTGCCGACCATCTCACCATATTGCCCCAGACGTTTGACCAGGGCTTTTTCATTGTCGTTGCTGAGCAGTGCCAGGTTTGCCAGGCCCTGTTCCCGGTTATATTGCAGTCCGTCCTGCGCCAGCTTGTCCATTACGCTGCAAACGCGCGCATGGGCATACTGAATATAGTACACGGGGTTGTCGTTGGAGCGGGATATCGCCAGGTCGATATCGAACACCAACTGCGAGCTCGGTGCCCGCGCGGCCAGAAAGTAGCGGGTGGCGTCCTGGCCAACCTCGTCGATCAGGTCTCGCAGGGTGACGTAACTGCCGGCGCGCTTGGAAATCTTCACCTCTTCGCCGCCGCGCATGACGGTGACCATCTGGTGCAGTACGTACTCAGGCCAGCCGGCGGGAATACCGAGTTCCAGCGCTTGCAGGCCGGCTCTCACCCGGGTGATGGTGCTGTGGTGGTCGGCGCCCTGCTCGTTGATCACACGCTTGAAACCGCGCTGCCATTTATCGACGTGGTAGGCGACATCCGGCACGAAATAGGTGTAGCCGCCCGCCGATTTGCGCATTACGCGGTCTTTGTCGTCGCCGAAATCGGTGCTGCGAAGCCAGAGCGCGTCGTCGCGCTCGTAGCAGTGCCCGCTATCGACCAGTTGCTGCACGGTTTGCTCGACCTGGCCGGTTTCATAGAGGCTGGATTCAAGTGTGTAGACGTCAAAGGCCACGCCAAAGGCTTGCAGGTCGACATCCTGTTCGCGCCTCAGCCAGGCCACTGCGAAATGGCGAATGGACTCGATATCCTCCGGGTCGGCGGCGCCCACCACATGTTGGTCTTCGGCATCGATGGTCCGGCCTGCCATATAGGCCTCGGCCACCTCGGCAATGTAATCGCCGCGGTAACCGTCCACGGGCCAGCCGGGATCACCGGGGCCCAGCCCCTTGCAGCGGGATTGTACCGACAGCGCGAGATTGTTGATCTGCTGGCCGGCGTCGTTGTAATAAAATTCCCGCGTCACCTGCCAGCCGTTGAGCTCAAACAGGCGGCAGATGCAATCACCCAGTGCCGCGCCACGGCCATGACCTATATGCAGCGGGCCTGTGGGGTTTGCGGAGACGAATTCGACTTGTATCCTCTCGCCGGCCCCGTCGTCATTGGCCCCGTAGCGTGGCCCGGCGTGCAGAATATCGGCGATAACGGCGTTGCGGGCGTCCTGTGCGAGGAAAAAATTGATAAAGCCGGGGCCGGCTATCTCGACCTTGCTGATAACCCCGTTGTCCGGGATAGCCTCGATGATCAGCGCCGCCAGCTCCCTGGGTTTGCATTTGGCCGCTTTCCCCAGGGCCATGGCGAGGTTGGTCGCCAGGTCGCCATGGGCCCGATCGCGGGTGTTTTCCAGCTTGATCGTCGCGCTCGCGTCGGCTGGGAGTACTCCGTCGCGTTGCAATTGGCCGATGGCTTGTTCCAGTAGCTTGGCGAGTGCTTGTTTCATGGTGTGTCGTTCATTCCGGCTGGCAATTTGTCGGCTCAGGGCGAGCTTGCACCCCGGGAAAGCGCGCGATTATCCCGCGCTGAGGCCCGCTTGCCAATCCACTTTTGGGCTTGTTCAGACGAAATCCTGGGGGTCGACATCCACCGACCAGCGCAGCGAGCGAGTTTTTACATTGTGCTGCAACCAGTTTACCGCCTGTTCCAGAACCTGGTGAAGGGGCTTCCTGCGGGGGTGTTTCAATAGTAATTGCGACCGATATCGCCCTGCCCGGCGTGCCATGGGTGGGTCCAGCGGGCCAATTATCACGGGGCCCCGGGAGCCGGGATCGATGGCCTGTCGCAGGGCCTGCAATACGCTTTGCGCCTGGTTCGGTCCGGGGGCCTCGCTACGGATCACCCCCAGGAAGCCGAAGGGCGGCAGCTGTAGCAGCTGCCGCTCGGCGAGAACCTGTTCGCTGAGCTGGCGATAGCGATCCTGGATCAGTAGCTGGAGCAGGGGATGGTCGGGCTGGTGGGTCTGGATCATTACCAGCCCCGCCCGGTCGGCGCGCCCGGCACGCCCCGCCACCTGCATCAACATCTGGGCGGTACGTTCCGGTCCGCGGAAGTCACCGCTGCACAGGCCCGCATCGGCATCGAGCACCGCCACCAGGGTGACCCGGGGAAAGTGGTGGCCCTTGGCCAACATTTGGGTGCCGACCAGGATGGCGGGCTCCCCGCTGTGGATGCGTTCGATGAAACCGTCCATGGCGCCCTTGCGCCGGGTGGTATCGCGGTCGATACGTAGAACGGTGGTGGACTTGAAACGTGTCTTGAGGAAGTTTTCGGAGCGCTCGGTACCCAGGCCGACGCCCATTAACTGTGGGCTACCGCATTGAGGGCAACTGGTCGGCAGCGCGTTTTGCGCCTCGCAGTGGTGGCATTTGAGAAGCCGGGAGCCCCGGTGTACCACCATGCGGGCATCGCAATGGGTGCAGTTGGCAACCCAGCCGCAACCGTGGCAGATCAGCGCCGGAGCGAAGCCGCGGCGATTGAGGAATACCAGCACCTGGTTGCCTCCGGCGATGACAGCTTCCATCGTCTCCAGCAGCTGCGGAGAAAAGCCCTCGTTCATGACCTGGCCGCGCAGGTCCAGCAATTGGTAGGCCGGCGGCCGGGCATTGCCTGCCCGTTGATTCAACAGGACCGAGGTGTAACGGCCCTGCAAGGCGTTGTGGAGGCTCTCGGCGCCCGGGGTGGCAGAGCCCAGCACGATGGGGATACCCTCCAGCTGGGCGCGCTTCACCGCGACATCCCGGGCCGAGAAACGAAATCCTTCGTGCTGTTTATAAGAGGTGTCATGCTCTTCATCCACCACGATCAGGCCCAGGGAGCGGAATTGGGCAAAAATAGCCGAGCGGGTACCGATTACCACCCGGGCCCGTCCCTGCCGGGCCGAGCGCCATGCCTGCAAGCGCTCGGCCTCTCCCAGGCCAGAGTGCATGGCGACCACCTGGTCGGGGAAGCGTTGCCGGAAGCGGGCGATGGTCTGGGGGGTGAGGCCGATTTCCGGCACCAGTACCAGCGCCTGCCGTCCCCGCTGCAATACAGTGGCGATGGCGTTGAGATAAACCTCGGTTTTGCCGCTGCCGGTGACACCCTCCAGTAAATACGGGTGGAAGGCGTCCAGGCCCTCGCGGACAGCCAGTACGGCGGCCTGTTGCTCCGGATTGAGCGGCGGGCCGTCCTCGATGGTGGTGGAGGCGCACTCCGGCGCGACCCTTGATTCGAACTCTTCTAGCACATCTTTTTTAATCAGCGCTCGCAGGGCATCTCTGGAGAGTTGCCGATTATCCAGTTCGCCCTGGCGGATTGCGCCGTGGCCCAGGAGGTGGTCCAGCACCTCCTGCTGGCGCGGGGCCCGGCGAAACGCGTCGGGGCTCAAGCCGTTTCCCTTGTGGTTCAGGCGCCAACCGCGCTCGGATTTTTCCAGCGCCTGTTTGCCCTTGCGCAGGGATGGGGGCAGGGCATAGAACAGTGTCTCGCCCAGGGGGTGCAGGTAGTAGTTGGCGCTCCAGCGGCACAGGGTCATGATCGCGGAGTCCAGTGCCGGGGCGCTATCGAGTACGGCCAGTGCGGGTTTGAGGCTCTGGGGGTCGAGCCTGGAATGGGCTTTAACCGCCAGCAGCAGCCCCGTCGCGGTACGGCGGCCGAAGGGAACGCTGAGGCGTGTGCCGGGCGCAAGCCGGGAGCAGTCCAGCCCCGCTGGTGGCAAGTAATCGAAGCTTTGTCTTAGCGGCGTGGCGAGGGCGATTTCGAGTATATAGTCAATCATGGTGGGTCCCGTGATTCTAGCATGGCCCGGAGTTGCGGTGGTCACTTTGCGTGTGCCGAGCGGTGGTACTTGCCAGCGCGGTCTTTTCTGGTATGATTCGCCGTCCTCAGCGAGGACCCCAGCCCGGGGTGACCAGGATACGGTGCCGAACAAACGCTTCGGTGGCGGTATTCGCCAGAGACAAGGTATGCATCATGAAGAAAGACATTCATCCGGCCTATCGTGAGATCACAGCGACTTGCAGCTGTGGCAACGCCATTGCAACGCGCTCAACCCTGCAGCAGGATATTCATATAGAAGTCTGCTCAGCCTGCCATCCCTTCTATACCGGCAAGCAAAAGATTTCTGATACCGGTGGCCGTATCGATCGTTTCAACAAGCGATTTGGCAAGCGCTCTTCCTAAAGATTTGCTCCCCACGTACGCCTGCTTTCAGCTGAAGCTGGCACCGTGAAAAAGGGCGTCCTCCTTACCCTGGTCTGGGCCTGTGGCCTGCTTTTTGCGGCCTGGCTGTTTTCCGTTGCCGGTAACAAGCCTGCCCTATTATCTCCAGGCCAGGAATTATCTCCAGCCCAACAAATATCTTCAGGCCAGCACTGTCGACAACAGGGCGCGGCCAGCGAGCTTGCCTGGCAGCGAGTACACGACGGCGATACGCTGGTGCTGGAGGATGGGCGACGGCTGCGACTTATCGGTCTCAATGCTCCCGAGGTGTCTGCATCGGGACCGGGCGAGCCCTTCGCCGACGCGGCAACCCGGGCCGCGGTGGATTTTCTGCGAGACTCCGATACCGTGCTTGTCCAGGCCGGGGCGGATGACAAGGATCGCTACGGTCGCCTGTTGGCACATGTCTTTCGACCCGGGGACGGCGCGAGCCTGGCGGCGGAATTGATTTCGCAGGGCCTGGCATGGCAGATAGCCGTGCCTCCCAACCTGGCCTACATCGATTGCAACCTCGCCGCCGAGTCTACCGCAAGGGCGGCGGGGCAGGGGCTCTGGTCCGCCGGGTACCTGGCGGATAGCTACGGGAGCAAGCTGCAGCCGGGGTTTCGTGTCCTGCGTGCGCGCATCGACGGAATTACTTTCGCCAGGAGCTGGTGGCTGGATACCGACGCCGGCTTTGTCGTGCGTATCCGGCCCGCGGACCAGGTCTGGTTCGAGCGCAGCGAGGTGTCGCGCTGGCAGGGGCAGCGAGTCGAGGTGCGCGGCTGGATGTATAGCCGTGCCGGAAGCTCCGCGACGAAGCGAGGCTACCAGCCCTGGGTGATGGGCTTGCGCCACCCCTCCGGCCTGCGGCGGGCCGGCCCTTAAGAAAACCGCCTGCCCCTAAAATAGCACTGAATCAAGCGATACTGACGGAGGGGCCGGGGCTTCCAGAACAGGACCGTGCGCCGGTTGGCCGGGTTTGTTCCAGACAAACCCCGAGGCCCCAACGTCCATGTTGGGGACCCGGCGCCCGAGCCTACATGGACGTATTATCGGGGGGGCGCCTAGCTCGAGTCCTGAGCTGGAAGTCCCGGCTCCTTGCCCAACTGCAATGTGAAAGCCTTGTCTTATCGTCTTCGCTCTTAAGGTAAGTGCCGGTTCCGCCTGCCCCCTTTTGACCGCCCTTGCCGAGCCGAATGGCTGGCGCGATTGGTGCTTGTGGGGTCTGGGGTATTTCTATATGCTGTGCCGCCTTATTTTGATCATAGATTCCACTGGAAGACGTCCATGGTTGACCACAAAAAAGCCGCGCTGGACTATCACGCCTTGCCCCGGCCGGGCAAGATTTCCATCGAGCTGACCACCTCCGCGGAAACCCAGCGAGATCTGGCCCTGGCCTATAGCCCCGGGGTTGCTGAACCGGTGCGGGCAATTGCCGACAATCCGGAGGATGTCTACCTTTATACCGCTAAATCGAACCTGGTCGCGGTAATTACCAACGGTAGCGCCATCCTCGGTCTCGGCAACCTCGGGCCGCTGGCCAGCAAACCGGTAATGGAAGGCAAGGCCTTGCTGTTCAAGCGATTTGCCGGTATCGACGCGATAGATATTGAGGTCAATACTGATTCGGCGCAGGGTTTTATCGATACGGTGTCCAGTATTGCGGACACCTTCGGTGGCATCAACCTGGAGGATATTTGCGCGCCGGAGTGTTTCGAAATCGAGCGCGAGCTTATCGAAATGTGCGATGTGCCGGTTTTTCATGACGACCAGCACGGCACAGCCATTGTTACCGCGGCAGGCTTGCTCAGCGCCCTGGAGGTGCAGCAAAAGACCATCGCGGATGTCAAAATCGTCTGCCTGGGGGCCGGGGCGGCGGCTATCGCCTGTATGCGCCTGCTGTCCGCTCTGGGTGCGCCGCGCGAGAATATCTATATGCTGGATCGACGCGGTGTGATTTACACCGGCCGGGACGGTGTAAACCAGTACAAGGCGGAGTTTGCCAATGATACCCCGGCACGTAGTCTCGCCGATGCCTGTAAGGATGCGGATGTATTCATCGGGCTTTCCGGTTCCAATTTACTGAGCCCGGAGATGCTGGCGACTATGGCCCCCCGGCCCGTGGTATTTGCCTGTTCCAACCCGGATCCGGAAATTTCCCCCGAGTTGGCCTGGGAGGTCCGCAGCGATCTCATTATGGCAACCGGGCGCTCCGATTACCCCAACCAGGTCAACAATGTGTTGGGCTTTCCCTTTATCTTTCGCGGTGCACTCGACGTTCGTGCCCGGGAAATCAATGAAGAGATGAAAATCGCGGCGGTGCGGGCGCTATGTGAGCTGGTGCGCGAGCCGGTACCTCAATCGGTACTCCAGGCCTGCGAGGAAAGCGAGCTCGCCTTTGGCGCCAGCTATATCATCCCCAAACCCATGGACTCCCGTTTGTTGGGCAGGGTCAGCACCGCAGTGGCCAGGGCTGCAATCGAGACCGGCGTGGCGCGCAAGCCGGTATTGCCCGATTATCCCCCGAGCTGACAGCTTAAGCTGCCCCTAGAACAGATCTTCTTCGAGCAGGTCGTCACCGCCGGCCGAGCCACCCAGGGTGCCCGTGTCCGGTGCCGCATATTCGGTCGGTGCCAGTTCACTGCGAAAGATCTCGAAAATGGCATCTTCCTGGTCGGGTTGTGCCAATAGCCCGGAGGTTGGGTCGATGCGCACCATGGTCAGGCCGTCCGGCTGCTCCCACTGTCGCTCGGGGCGTCCTTGCAGCGCCAGCTCCATGTAATCCATCCAAATCGGCAGGGCGGCCGTGCCGCCGAACTCCCGCCGCCCTAGCAGCTGGTTCTGGTCAAACCCCAGCCAGGTGGTGGTAACCACATCGCGGTTGTAGCCGGAGAACCATGCGTCGGTGGGGCCGTTGGTTGTGCCGGTTTTACCTGCCAGGTCGGTTCGTCCCAGCGCCTGGGCGCGGGTCGCGGTGCCTCTTCGAATGACGTCCTTGAGCATGGAGTCGAGCAGGTAGTGAATCCGTGCGTCCATGACTCTCGGGGCCAGTACCAGGGGGATATCCCGGGCCTCTTGCATCAGGTCTTCCAGTGGCATGCCTTGCCCATCGCCGGAGGCGTCAACCGCTTCCCGGCTGAACGACTCACCCTCGTCGGCTTGTTCCTCTTCCAGTGCCAGCTCCAGCTCCAGCTCGCTGCGCTCCTCGCATTCGGCGCAGGCCCGCGGCGGATTGGCCCGATACAATACCTCGCCGTCAATATCCTGTATCTCGGCCACGACATAGGGATCGACCAGAAAGCCGCCATTGGCCAGTACGGCATAGGCGCGGACCATTTCCATGGGGCTGATGGTGAGTGTTCCCAGTGCGAGGGACAGGTCGCGGGGCAGATCCTTGCTGTTGAAGCCGAATTGCTTCACATAGGAGACGGCGTTTTTCACGCCCACCGAGCGCAAGAGGCGAATGGAGACCAGGTTGCGAGACAGGTACAGCGCCTTGCGCAGGCGTGTCGGTCCATAGAATCGGCCGCTGGAGTTGACCGGTCGCCAGGTGGCCTCCAGCCGCTTGTCCTCGAATACCACCGGAGCGTCATTGATAATACTGGCTGGTGTAAAGCCGCGATCCAGCCCGGCGGCATAGAGGAAGGGTTTGAAATTGGAACCCGGCTGACGCCTGGCCTGGGTCACCCGGTTAAACTTGCTCTGCTGGAAATCGACCCCTCCCACCATCGCGAGGATGGCGCCGTCTTCAGGCATGAGCGAAATCAGCGCGGCCTGTACCTCGGGTATCTGGCTCAGTTGCCACTTTTCGTCTTTTAGCTCGATGCGAATTATATCGCCCACGCGGAACAGCTCCGATGCGGTCTCGGGTGCCTTGCCCACACTATCGACGGAGAGTTGGGGCCTGGCCTCGCCGAGGCCGGAGTCCCAGCCCAGCGCCACGGTATCGCCGTTAGCCATCAGCAGCTCAAGGCTCTTCGGGGCAACCTCGATTACAGCGGCGGGCACCTGTAGCGCAATGGTCTGCATGTCGTCCAGGGTGGACTGCCACTCTTGCAAAGGCAGTTCTTCTTTTGTCGCCGGGGTGGGGCCCGGTAGCGGCAGTTTACTCCGGGGGCCGCGATAGCCGTGGCGCTTGTCGTAAGCCAGTAGCCCTTCCAGTACTGATTGGTTGGCCCGCGCCTGCAGCGTGCTGTCGATAGTGGTGGTGACGCGATAACCACCGCTATAGGCATTCTTGCCATAGCGCTTGATCATCTCGGAGCGGGCCATTTCGGCGACCCAGGGTGCGGACAAGCCCAGGATGCTGCCGTGCAGGCTGGCTGTTATGGGAGCCACGCTCGCTTCTTTAAGTGCGGTGGGTTCAATGAAGCCCAGTTTGTACATCCTCCCCAGAATCCAGTTGCGTCGCTCGACGGCGCGCTCCGGGTTGGCGAGCGGGTTGTATATCGAGGGCGCTTTCGGTAGCCCGGCAACCATCGCCAGTTGCGCCAGGTTCAACTGATCGATGGTTTTGCCGTAATACACCTGCGCGGCGGCGCCAATGCCGTAGGCGCGATTGCCCAGGTAGATTTTGTTGACATAGAGCTCCATGATTTCCTGTTTGCTTAATGCATGGTCAATATGCAGTGCAAGCAGTATCTCGGTAAACTTTCGGGTGAACGTGCGCTCGCGGCTCAGGAAATAATTCTTAGCCACCTGCATGGTGATAGTAGAGCCCCCGGAACGAATACTGCCGGTAGACGCTAATTCGGTGGCGGCGCGCAACAGGCCGGTGATATCGACGCCGTGGTGTTGCAGGAACTTGTCATCCTCTGCGGCGAGAATCGCGTGGATGAAATCCGTAGGCACTTCCTCATAGGTAACCGGGGTGCGCTTTTGCTCTCCAAACTCGCCGATCAGTACGCCATCCGAAGAGTAAACCCGCAGCGGGATCTGCAGGTGTATCTCGCGCAGTGAGTCGACAGGCGGCAATTTCGGGCTAAGGTATATGTAGATGCCGGCAGCGGCAATGACGAGGCCGGCGACACCCACGGCTATAGACCAGATAAAGAATTTTAAAAGGCGTTTAGGCTTACTCATAAGGCTGGTGATGTTAACAAGGGAATCGGCTCACACTTTCGCAATCAATTTCGGTCGGCGGCCATTATAAGCTTATTTTCGTCTGAGAATCATTTGCGCAAATGCTAAACCTGATATTTACTTAACTCATCACAAAAGCTCCCTAAGTTACCGAAAAATAGGATATTCAGCGTGTTTGGACTCATTGGAACGAAAAAGCCCACCTTGGTGCTCGGTCTCGACATCAGTTCGTCTTCGGTAAAGCTGCTGGAACTCAGCAAAGCCGGCGACAACTATAAAGTGGAAAGTTACGCCGTTGCTTCACTGCCGCCAAATGCAGTGGTCGAGAAGAACATAAATGATGTTGAAGCCGTTGCCGAAACCATCGGCAAGACAGTCGATATCGCCAGGGCAAAAGTGAAAAGCGCCGCTCTTGCGGTTGCCGGCTCAGCGGTCATCACCAAGGTCATCGAGATGGATAAAAACCTCACCGATGAGCAGATGGAGTTGCAGATATCACTCGAGGCCGATCAGTACATTCCCTATCCCCTGGATGAGGTTGCGATTGATTTCGAAGTCGAGGGAGAGTCCGAGAGCAATCCCGACCATGTCGAAGTGTTACTGGCCGCATGTCGAATGGAGAATGTCGAGTTGCGTTCCGATGCGCTGGAGGCGGCAAACCTGCAGGCAAAAATTGTCGATGTCGAGGCCTACGCACTGCAACGTTCTTTTGAAAGCCTGATCAAGCAGCAATTAAACCTGGGTGATGACCAGGTGGTCGCGGTGGTCGATATTGGCGCCACCATGACGACACTCAGTGTTTTCAATGAAGGTGAAACAAAGTATACCCGGGAGCAGTTGTTTGGCGGCAAACAACTGACAGAGGAAATTCAGCGTCGCTACGGCTTGTCAGTAGAAGAGGCCGGCCTGGCGAAAAAGCAGGGTGGCTTGCCGGATGACTATGAGCAGGAGGTGCTCGAGCCGTTTAAAGAGGCGGTTACGCAGCAGATTACCCGCTCGTTACAGTTTTTCTTTTCCTCCAGCCCCTATAACGATGTGGACTTTATCGTCCTTGCCGGCGGTGTATCGGCCATGCCGGGTTTGTGTGACCTGGTTCAGGAGCGTCTGGGTACGCCCACGGCGGTGGCAAATCCTTTTGCCAATATGGCGGTGGCGTCAAAGGTCAATTCGGTTGCGCTGGGAAATGACGCCCCGGCAATGATGATTGCCTGTGGCCTGGCGATGAGGAGTTTTTCCTAATGCCAAATATCAATTTACTACCCTGGCGCGAAGAGCGTAGAAAGGAACTCAAGAACGAGTTTGTTGCGCTCCTTGGCGCCGTTGCTGTGGTTTCCCTGCTATGTGTCGGCCTGGCCTGGGTGGGGATGAATTTCTCCATCGATACCCAGCGGGATCGCAATGCCTTCCTGCAAAAGCATATTGCCGACCTGGAAGCCCAGGTCAAGGAAATCAAGGAGCTCAAGTCGCGTCGGGCGGAACTGCTTGAACGGATGAAAATAATCCAGAACCTGCAGGGCAACCGGCCGGTTATCACCAGGGTGTTCAGCGAGCTGGTTTCTTCGATGCCCGACGGTGTTTACTTTACCAAAATCGCCCTCAAGGGCCGTAAGCTGAATCTTGCCGGGACCGCAGAATCGAACAACCGGGTGTCAAGCCTGATGCGTAAGCTCGACAAGTCAGAATGGTTCAAGGATCCCAACCTGACCCAGGTCAAGGCGAACCCTGGTTACGGGGAGCAGGCGAGCGATTTCAGCATGTCGGTGAACCTGATGTTGCCGGGGCTCGAGGACGAGGGTAAGTCGAAGAAAAAATCCAGCAAGAAAAAGAAAAAGAACAAGAAAAAGAAGCGTAAGGCATAAAGGAGGATATGGCACATGGCACTAGCTGATACTTTACAATCCTTGCAGGAAATCGATTTTAGCGATCTCAGCATGGATAACCTGGGCACCTGGCCCACACCGGTCAAGGCTCTGGTCTGGGTGGTCGTTTTCGTACTGATCCTGGCCGGCGGTTACTTTATGGTGGTCCAGGCCCAGCAGGAAACCCTGGTTCGAGAGCAGGCGCAAGAAGGGGAATTGAAAAGCCTTTACGAGCGCCGCGCTGAGGAGGCGGCCAACCTCGATGCGTATCGGGTCCAGATGGTGGAGATAGAAAAGAACTTTGGCGTATTGCTGAGTCAGTTGCCGGAAGATACCGAAGTGCCCGGTCTGCTCGATGACATTTCCAATGTCGGTGTCAATAACGGGCTGGCCCTGAATTTCATCGGGCTCAAGTCTGAGCAGCGCAAGGAATTCTATGTCGAACTGCCTATCACCATCAAGGCAACCGGCGACTATCACGATTTTGGTGCCTTTGTGAGCGGCGTTTCTTCGCTGCCGCGGATTGTAACCCTGCACAACTTCTCGGTCGTTCGAAAGAAGGGCAAGGGCAAGAAGGCCGGGGTTTTGAAAATGGAAATCCTGGCAAAGACATACCGTTACAAGGACGATTGAACCGGGGCATGAGGTAATACGGCAATGAATAGAAAAACACTAACATTTACACTCTTTCTGCCCTTGATGCTGTCGGGTTGTATAGGCAACGACTACGCAGATATCCAGGGGTTTATGGACGAGGTCAAGTCGCGGCCGAAGAAGCAGATAGAGCCAATACCTATCTATCCGCCCTACAAATTTTATACCTATAGCGTGATGTCGAAGCGCTCGCCCTTTGAGAAGCCGCTGGCGATCAGGGAGATTTCACGCCTGGTAGGCCCGGTCAGCAGCGTAAAACCCAGTGATGATCGCGCTCGGGAGTATCTGGAGTCCTTCAGTGTTGAATCCCTCGGGATGGTGGGACACATACAGAAGAGTGGTGTTATGTACGCCCTGGTAAATGACGGACAGGGCTCGGTTCATCCGGTTGCTGTCGGCAACTATATGGGCCGCAATCACGGCAAAATTGTCGGGATGTCGGAGACGGATATCAGTCTATTGGAAATTGTTCCCAGCGGTGCGAATAACTGGGTGGAAAGACCAAGAACGATCTCCTTGCAAGAATAAACTAACCAGGTATTGAATCTACGATGGATGCTGTAGCCATGAAAACCAGTGTGATAACAACAGTAACGAAACGAGCTAAAGTCCTCAGGCGAGGAGTGTCAGCTTTGCTGATCTTGGGTGTACTACCCATGCAAAGTGCCCTGGCAGCCGCTATTAACGGCATCAATTTCAGCTCACTGCCCGGAGACAAGGTAGAAATCCGGCTCGACTTCGATGAAGCGCCACCGGCGCCGGAGTCCTATACCATCGAGCAGCCCGCTCGAATTGCACTGGATTTGCCAGGGGTCAGCAGCAACCTCGCGCAAAAGAAACACACACTGGATTTTAGCAATGCCCAGAGCGTGATGGTGCTGGAAGCCTCCGGTCGTACCCGAGTGATCGTCAACCTTGTCGAGCTGACCGGTTACGAGACAAGGGTCGAGGGCAACAGCCTGTATGTAACCCTGGGTGATGACTCGGCACAGGATTTCCTCAAGCCGACTGCCAACGAACTGGACTCGCAATTTACCGCGAGCAGTGGTGGAGCGGGTATAACCGCCATCGATTTCCAGCGCGGTGAACAGGGCGAGGGGAAATTGCTCCTGACCTTGTCTGATCCGTCGGTAGATGTCGATGTCAGCAAGCAGGGCCGCAATATTGCGGTTGTTTTCGACGGTGTCGATATCCCTGAAGCATTACAACGCCGTTATGACGTGGTCGACTTCGCCACGCCGGTTACTACTGTCAGTGCCGACGGGAACAAGGGTCGGGCGACGATTCTTATCGAACCCACGGGCGAGTACGATTACCTGGCCTACCAGATGGATAACACTTACGTCGTCAGTGTGCGCCCGCTCGATGATCAGGAGATCGAGGCACGCAAGAAAGAATTTATGTATACCGGTGAGAAGCTGTCCCTTAACTTCCAGGACATCGAAGTGCGGGCGGTGTTGCAGTTGATCGCCGACTTTACCGAGCTCAACCTGGTGGCCAGTGACACGGTCAAAGGCAAGATCACCCTGCGCCTGCAAAATGTGCCCTGGGACCAGGCCCTGGATCTGATACTGAAAACCAAGGGCCTCGACAAGCGGCAGGTCGGCAACGTCCTGATGGTCGCTCCGGCGCCGGAGATCGCTGCCCGCGAGCGCCAGGAAATCGAGACCAACAAACAATTGGCGGAACTTGCTCCGCTGCAGACCGAGTTTATCCGCATTCGCTATGCAAACGCGGCTGACATCTTTTCCCTGTTCCAGTCAAGTGGCGGCGGTGGCTCCTCCGATTCCACCGGCAGTATCCTGTCGGCCCGTGGCCAGGTGATCGTCGACGACCGGACCAATTCCCTGCTGGTGACCGAAACCTCGCAGAAAATTGAGGAAGTGCGCCGCTTGATTCGCCTGATCGACGTACCGGTGCGCCAGGTGTTGATCGAATCACGTATCGTCGTCGCCAACTCCGATTTTTCCCAGGAACTGGGTATCAAGTGGGGCGGCGGGATCAAGAGTAATTCCGACCTGGGCCAGGCGTCCTCTCTGGGAACGGGTTCACTGACCTCGAATGTCATCGCGCGTGACACCGGCGTATTGCAATTTCCCGATGCCCTTGTGGTTGATCTGGGCGTGCAAAAGGCTGGAGCAACCTCCTTCGCGGTGGACTTTGTCAATGACCGGGTGGCGTTGACGGCTGAATTGTCCGCCCTGGAGAGCAACGGACAGGGTGAAGTGGTCTCACAGCCGAAGATCATTACCGGCGACAAACAGCAGGCCACGATCAAGTCCGGCCAGCAAGTACCCTATCTGGAGAGCTCATCCAGTGGCCGTACCACGGTCAAATTCAAGGATGCGGTATTGAAGCTGGACGTTACCCCCAATATCACTCCGGATGATCGCATCATCATGGACCTGGTGATCAACCAGGATGAAGTGGGCGGCTTTATCAACGGTGAATTCAACTCCCAGATCCCGATTATCGATACCACCGAGCTGGTTACCCAGGTGCTGGTCGACAATGGTGAGACGATAGTGCTGGGCGGTGTGTTCCAACTGCAGGATATCACGCAGGTAACCAAGACACCTTACCTGGGCGATATTCCCTACCTGGGTCGTCTGTTCCGCCGCACGACTGAGTCCAAGGAGAAGACCGAGACCTTGATCTTTATCACACCGCGTATATTATCCGACAACCTGCTGGATTGATGCGCGATGGATAATGTCAAAAACGGATAATATTTTCCTGATCGGCCCCATGGGGGCCGGTAAATCAACCATCGGCCGCCTCCTGGCGGCCGAATTACGTCTGCCCTTTATAGATTCCGACCGCGAAATCGAGGAGCGCTGCGGCGCTGACATTCCCTGGATATTCGATATGGAGGGGGAGCAGGGCTTCCGCGACCGCGAGAGCGCGATGCTGGAAGAACTGGCGAAGAGCCGGGGGCAGGTGTTGGCGACCGGTGGCGGTGCAATCGAGCGCCCGGAGAATCGACGCCTGCTGGTGAGCCACGGTTTTGTCATCTATCTCCATACCTCGGTGGACAGGCAGTACGATCGCACCGCACGGGATCGCAAGCGCCCCCTGCTGCAAACAGATGACCCCCGGGGCAAGCTGGAGCAGCTGATGGCTCACCGCGACCCCCTCTATCGCGAGACGGCGGATCTTGTGGTCAGTACCGATGGTCGCAATGCGCGCTCGCTGGCGCACGATTTAGTCGCTAGAATACGTTCTGCTAAAAACACCTCCTGAAACCCAGGGTATCCACGATGCAGCAACTGACGGTTGAGCTCGGTGAGCGCAGCTATCCTATCTATATCGGCGTGGGCTTGTTGTCGCAGGCGCAGTTGCTGACCCGACATGTGCGTGCCGGCCAGGTGCTGGTGGTCAGCAATGAGACCATCGCCCCGCTCTATCTCGAGCCCGTACTGGCCGCTTGCGCGCACCTGCAGGTAGACAGCTGCATTCTGCCCGATGGCGAAAAGTATAAAAACCTGGAGGTGCTGAACCGTATTTTCGATACCTTGCTGGAGCGGCGTCACAATCGAAGCACCACGCTTGTCGCCCTCGGCGGCGGCGTGGTGGGGGATATGACCGGTTTCGCCGCCGCCTCGTACCAGCGCGGCGTCGACTTTATCCAGCTGCCGACAACGCTGCTGGCCCAGGTCGATTCCTCCGTCGGCGGTAAAACCGCGGTCAATCACCCCCGCGGTAAAAACATGATCGGCGCCTTTTACCAGCCGCGCTGTGTGATCGCGGATATCGACACCCTCTCGACCCTGCCTGAAAGGGAGTATGCGGCCGGAATAGCCGAGGTGATCAAGTACGGCCTGATTGCCGATAGCGAGTTTTTTGACTGGCTGGAGCGTCATCTCGAGGCCTTGCAGTCCCGGGACGGAGAGGTGCTCGCCACGGCGATCGCCCGCTCCTGCGACAACAAGGCCAGGGTAGTGTCCCGTGACGAGCGGGAGGGCGGCCTCAGGGCAATCCTCAACCTGGGTCACACCTTCGGCCATGCCATCGAGACCTGGCAGGGTTACGGCGATTGGTTGCACGGTGAGGCCGTTGCAGCCGGCATGGTCATCGCGGCTGAACTCTCCCGGCAGCTCGGTTGGCTCGATCCCGCGGTGGTCAACAGGCTGGTCGAGATGCTGCAATTGCTGGCCTTGCCGACAGCACCCCCTCCGGCGATGTCGGCCGATCGCTTTATCGAACTCATGGCGGTGGACAAAAAAGTCCTGGACGGAAAGCAGCGACTGGTGTTGCTTCAGGCGCTGGGCCAGGCCTGCGTCACCGACGAGCCTACAATGGCGCAAATCACCGCAGCCATCGAGTCCAGTCGCCGCTACACTGGCTGAGTGCGCGGTCCCGGCGTATTCTCCTCGAAGAAGCCATCCACCCCCGCAAGGCCACTGGACAGGGAGGCTGCGGCCCTCATTGTGCCGCCAGCGGGCAACGTGTAAAATATCGATCCTTTTTGCTGGCAAGATGCTCGCCCAGCCTTAAATATTTTATATCTCCTTGATTATAAAGCGATTTGTGAGTTTTCATGAGGAATGGACTATATAGCCCCGGCGAGTTCCGGGACAACTGCGGGTTTGGCCTGATCGCCCATATCGAGGGTGAGGCCAGTCATCGGCTATTGGCGACATCGATCGAATCCCTGACCTCCATGACCCATCGTGGCGGTATCGCGGCCGACGGCAAAACCGGCGACGGCTGTGGCTTGCTGATGCAAAAACCCGATCATTTTCTGCGGCACCTGGCCGGGGAATTGTTCGAGCAGGCACTGGCGGATCGATACGCCGTGGGCCAGGTGTTCCTCAGTACTGATGAGCAGCGCTACTCGGGGCAAAAACAGGCGGTGGAGAACGCGGTAGAGGAACAGGGGCTAACGGTGCTGGGTTGGCGCAGCGTACCCACCGATTCCTCTGTATTGGGAGAAATCGCGCTGAAATCCCTGCCTCGCATCGAACAGGTGTTCGTCCAGTCGGCCGCCGTTGATATGTCGGAGCAGGCCTTTGCTGTGGCTTTGTTTGTCGCCCGCCGCAAGTCAGAAATAGCCGTGGGCGATGATGAGCACTTCTACATCAATTGCCTGTCGGCGGATGTGCTCAGCTATAAGGGCCTGATGATGCCTGCGGATCTGGCCCGCTTTTTCCCGGATCTCGCCGATGAACGCATGGAAACGGCGATCTGCGTTTTCCACCAGCGGTTTTCCACCAACACCTTGCCCCGCTGGCCTCTTGCCCAGCCATTCCGCTACCTGGCGCACAATGGTGAGATCAATACCATCACGGGCAATCGCAATTGGGCGGAGGCACGCACCAGCAAATTCAAGACCGACCTGCTGCCGGATATCGAGGCGCTGTCGCCGCTGGTCAATCGTACCGGGTCGGATTCCTCCAGCCTCGATAATATGCTGGAGGTGTTGTTGGCCGGCGGTATGGATATCAATCGCGCCATCAGCACCCTGGTGCCCCCTGCCTGGCAAAATGTCGAGGACATGGATCCGGACGAGCGCGCGTTTTTTGAATACTCATCCATGCACATGGAGCCCTGGGACGGGCCTGCAGGCATGGTGATGACGGATGGGCGTTACGCTATTTGCATGCTCGATCGCAACGGTTTGCGGCCGGCGCGCTACGTGGTCACCAAGGACGGTTTTATCATCCTGGCGTCGGAGGTGGGTACCTACGACTACCAGCCCGGTGATGTGGTGGAAAAGGGCCGTGTCGGTCCCGGCCAGATTCTCTCGGTGGACACCCAAACCGGTCGTATTCGCCATACCAGCGACGTGCGCGGTGAGCTGAAGTCTGCAAACCCCTATACCCTTTGGCTCAAAGAGCACACCATCCGCATCGAGGCGACCCTGCAGGGTGAGTTGGAGCCACCGTTGCTGGCGGTGGGGGAGCTGCCGGTCTACCAGAAAATGTTCAACGTTTCCTTCGAGGAGCGCGACCAGGTGTTGCGCCCGCTGACGGAAACCGGGCAGGAAGCCGTCGGCTCCATGGGTGATGACACGCCGGTGGCGGTGTTGTCCGATCGCCAGCGCTCGGTGTTCGACTACTTCCGGCAGCAGTTCGCCCAGGTGACCAACCCGCCGATCGATCCCCTGCGCGAATCCATTGTCATGTCCCTGGAGACCTGCCTGGGCGTGGAGCAAAACGTGTTCGACGATTCTCCCGAACATGCGCGGCGCATCATTTTGAATTCGCCGGTATTGTCGCCGGGCAAGTATGAACAGCTGCTGAAATTTGAACACCAGGAGTTCCAGAAGGCGACGATAAGCCTGCTTTACGATCCCGCCGGCAGCGGTTTTCGACAGGCCCTGGAGTCGATTGCTGACCAGGCCGTGCAGGCAACCCGTGACGGCCGGACGCTGTTGATGTTGTCCGACAAGGGGCTGGAACCCGGATTGTTGCCGGTTTCCAGCCTGCTGGCTACCGGTGCCGTACACCATCGCTTGATTCGCGAGGGCTTGCGTTGTGACACCAATATTCTGGTGGAGACGGCGGCGGCGCGGGATTCCCACCAGATCGCCGCACTGATCGGTTTTGGCGCCACCGCGGTCTATCCCTACCTGAGCTTCAATATCATCAGCGATATGTTGCGCACGGGGGAATTGCTGGGTGATGAGATCAGCGCTCACACCAGTTATCGCCGGGGTATCAACAAGGGCCTGATGAAAATCCTGTCGAAGATGGGTATCTCCACCATCACCTCCTATCGTGGTGCCCAGTTGTTCGAGGCCGTGGGCCTGGACGACGAAATCACGGGTCTGTGTTTTTGCGGCATCGCCAGTCGCATTCAGGGAGCGAGATTTGTCGATCTCGAGCGGGAGCAGGCGGTACTTGCCAGGCAGGCCTGGAGCGTTCGCAAGCCCCTCAACCAGGGCGGATTGCTCAAGTATGTTCACGGCGGCGAGTACCACGCTTTCAACCCGGATGTGGTGGTGACCCTGCAACAGGCCGTGCAAAACGGTGACTACGGCATCTACCGCAAGTATGCCGCCCTGGTGAACCAGCGGCCGGCCGCCAGTATCCGCGATATGCTCCGGCTGAAGGCCGGGACCGCCATTGCCCTGGACGAGGTCGAACCCATCGAGGCCATCACCCGCCGATTCGATTCCGCGGGCATGTCCCTGGGCGCGCTGTCACCGGAAGCCCACGAGGCGCTGGCCGCTGCAATGAACAGCATTGGCGCTCGCTCCAATTCGGGGGAGGGGGGCGAAGACCCCGCCCGCTTCGGTACCGATCGCGTATCCAAAATCAAGCAGATCGCCTCCGGTCGCTTCGGCGTCACGCCTCACTACCTGGTCAATGCCGAGGTATTGCAGATCAAGGTTGCCCAGGGCGCCAAGCCCGGCGAGGGCGGCCAGCTACCCGGCGGCAAGGTCAACCAATTGATCGCGCGGCTGCGCTATTCGGTGCCTGGAGTCACCCTGATCTCGCCACCACCACATCATGATATCTATTCGATCGAGGACCTGGCGCAGCTGATCTACGATCTCAAGCAGGTCAACCCCCAGGCGCTGGTCTCGGTCAAGCTGGTGGCCGAGGCGGGGGTCGGCACCATCGCTGCAGGCGTCGCCAAGGCCTATGCCGACCTGATCACTATTTCCGGCTACGACGGCGGCACCGGCGCCAGTCCGCTGACCTCGATTCGCTATGCCGGTAGCCCCTGGGAACTGGGTCTCAGCGAAACCCACCAGGCGCTGCGGGCCAATAGCTTGCGAGGCCTGGTTCGCTTGCAAACCGACGGTGGTCTCAAGACCGGCCTCGACGTGATCAAGGCCGCGATGCTCGGGGCGGAGAGCTTTGGCTTTGGCACGGCCCCCATGGTGGCCCTGGGTTGTAAATACCTGCGCATCTGCCACCTGAACAACTGCGCCACAGGTATCGCCACACAGGATAGCCGCCTGCGGGATGAACACTTTATCGGTACCGTGGCGATGGTGGTTCACTTTTTCCGTTTCGTCGCCGCGGAGGTGCGTGAGTTAATGGCGGAAATGGGCGTGCGCAGCCTGGATGAGTTGATCGGTCGCAGCGACCTGCTGGAGATGATCGAGGGCAGCAATGACAAGCAGCGCAACCTCGACCTGACGCCTATTCTGTACAACGACCAGATCGACCCCGGCGAACCCCAGACCTGCCAGGTACCCTCCAACGACCCCTTCGATAAGGGCGAGCTGGCCGAGCGTATGGTGACGGAGCTATTGCCGATGATCGAGGCAAAGCAGGGCGGTGAATTCCGCTATCGGGTGTCTAATCGTGACCGTTCTATCGGCGCGCGCCTGTCGGGCGAAATCGCAAGGCGTTACGGTAATCGAGGGATGGCTGATGCACCGTTGATGCTGCGCCTGGAAGGCACCGCCGGGCAGAGCTTCGGGGTGTGGAATGCCGGCGGGTTGCAAATGTACCTGCGTGGTGACGCCAATGATTATGTCGGCAAGGGAATGGCCGGCGGCAAACTGGTAATAGCGCCGGCCGAGGGCAGCGAATTCAATACCTGGGAGGCATCCATCATCGGCAACACCTGTCTCTATGGGGCAACCGGCGGCAAATTGTTTGCCGCGGGCAAGGCCGGGGAGCGTTTTGCAGTGCGTAACTCCGGTGCCCACGCGGTGGTCGAGGGCGTGGGTGACCATTGCTGTGAGTATATGACAGGCGGTTGTATCGCGGTGCTCGGCGCTGCAGGTTACAATTTCGGCGCGGGCATGACCGGCGGCTTTGCCTATGTGTTAGATATGAAAAACAATTTCCATGACCGTTACAACAGCGAGCTGATCGAAATCCGCCGTATCGGCAAGGAAGAGGTCGAGGCTTACAGGCATCATCTTCGTTCGGTGATTGCGGAGTATGTCAACGAAACCGATAGCGAGTGGGGCAGGGAGATCGTCGACAATTTCCACGACTATCTGCGCAAGTTCTGGTTGGTCAAGCCCAAGGCGGCCAACTTGACAAGCTTGTTGAACAACACCCGGCGTCGTCCGGAATAGGGCACAGTGCACCGCTCGCAGTGCCCCCTGAAACGTTTGTTGGAGACTAAGCCAATATGACTGAACGTTTGGACAACAACTTTCAGTTCATCGAAGTGGACCGGCAGGATCCTGCCAAGAAGTCGATGCACGATCGCACTGACGATTTCGTTGAAATCTATAAGCCGTTCCGTCCGGTAGAGGTGCAGAACCAGGCCCATCGCTGCCTGAGCTGTGGCAACCCCTACTGTGAGTGGGAGTGCCCGGTGCACAACTTTATCCCCAACTGGCTCAAGCTGATTTCCGAGGGCAATATTATCGAGGCCGCGGAGCTATGCCACCAGACCAATACCCTGCCGGAGATATGCGGTCGCGTATGCCCCCAGGACAAGCTCTGTGAGGGCGCCTGTACCCTGAATGACGGTTTCGGTGCGGTCACCATTGGCTCGGCTGAAAAGTATATAACCGATACCGCCCTGGCAATGGGCTGGCGTCCCGACGTGAGCGGGGTTGTCGACACCGGCAAACGGGTGGCCATCATCGGCGCGGGGCCTGCCGGTCTCGGTTGCGCGGATATTCTGGTGCGAGCGGGGGTTGCGCCGGTGGTATTCGACCGCTATCCGGAAATTGGCGGTTTGCTGACCTTCGGCATCCCGGAGTTCAAGCTGGAAAAATCCGTAATGCAACTGCGGCGGGAGATATTCGAGGGCATGGGCATCGAGTTTCGACTCAACACCGATGTCGGTACCGATATCACCATGGCGCAATTGCTCGATGAATACGACGCCGTCTTCCTCGGGATGGGAACCTATACCTCGATGAAAGGTGGCTTTCCCGGTGAAGATTTACCAGGGGTCTATGACGCACTACCCTATCTCATCGCCAATACCAACCGCTTGTACGGTTTTGAAACTTCAGCGGAGGAATATGTCGACCTGGAGGGCAAGCGCGTCGTGGTGCTCGGCGGTGGTGATACCGCAATGGACTGCAATCGAACCGCGGTGCGGCAGAGTGCCGCAAAAGTGACCTGCACCTATCGCCGCGATGAAGAGAATATGCCGGGTTCCCGCCGCGAGGTCAAAAACGCCAGGGAAGAAGGCGTGCAGTTTTTCTTCAATCGACAGCCGGTCGCCATTGTCGGTGAGGGCAAGGTCGAAGGTATCAAGCTGGTGCAGACCCGCATGGGTGAGCCCGATGAGAACGGCAGGCGTCGGCCCGAGATCATTGCCGATAGTGAAGAGATTCTGGCCGCGGATGCGGTATTGGTGGCCTTTGGCTTCAGCGCCAGCCCGCCCGAATGGCTGGGCGCAATAGGTGTCGATACCAATGACTGGGGTGGCGTCATCGCTGCCCAGAAACAGGAGTTCGCCTTCCAGACGACCAATCCCAAGGTATTTGCCGGGGGCGATATGGTGCGAGGCTCGGATCTCGTGGTAACCGCCATCTGGGAAGGCCGCCAGGCGGCGGAAGGTATTCTCGATTTTCTCGACATCTGATTGCGACGCCCTATGACTGAACTAAAAAATGATCGCTTCCTGCGCGCGCTGCAACGCCAGCCCGTCGATGTCACCCCGGTGTGGATGATGCGCCAGGCGGGTCGCTACCTGCCGGAATATCGCGCCACACGCCAGCGCGCCGGTGATTTTTTGTCCCTGTGCAAAAATACGCCCCTGGCCTGTGAGGTGACGCTGCAACCGCTGGAACGCTACCCCCTTGACGCCGCGATTCTGTTTTCCGATATTCTCACCGTGCCCGACGCCATGGGTCTCGGCCTGTATTTTGCCGAGGGCGAGGGGCCGCGATTTCGCCGGCCGGTGCAGGATGCCGCAGCGGTTGAGGCCCTGGAGGTGGTGAACAGCAAACAGGATTTGTCCTATGTGATGGATGCGGTGAGCCTGATTCGGCGCGAACTCAATGGTCGGGTGCCGCTGATCGGCTTTTCCGGTAGCCCCTGGACCCTGGCGACCTATATGGTCGAGGGCGGCTCCAGCAAGGATTTTCGCCGGGTTAAAACCATGGCCTATGACCAGCCCGGACTGATGCACCTGTTGCTGGAAAAGCTGGCGCTGTCGGTCACCGACTACCTCAATAGCCAGATCGAAGCGGGTGCCCAGGTGGTGCAGATTTTCGATACCTGGGGTGGCGCGTTGTCGGCTGCCGGCTATCTGGAATTCTCACTGGCCTATATGAAAAAGATCATCGATGGATTGCACAGTGAGTACGACGGCAGGCCGGTGCCGGTGATCGTATTCACCAAGCAGGGTGGCCAATGGCTGGAGGCGATTGCCGACAGCGGATGCAGCACTGTCGGGCTCGACTGGACTACCGATATTGGTCAGGCGCGCGCCAGGGTGGGCGATCGCGTTGCCCTGCAGGGCAATATGGACCCGACCATGCTCTACGCCTCGCCTCAGCGTATCCGCCAGGAGGTGGGCGCAATCCTCGAATCCTTCGGCAGTGGCCCCGGGCATATATTCAACCTGGGACACGGTATTACCCCCGAGGTCGATCCTGAGCACGCGGGTGTTTTTATCGAGGCCGTGCACGAGTTATCGCCGCCGTATCACGCTGCTCAGTAGACTTTCTCCTGCCCCGGCGGGCGACTCTTGAAACGACGATGTACCCACATATATTGTTCCGGGTGCTGGCGTATGACTTTTTCCAGCTGGCGGTTGATGGCGGCTGCATCAGCGTCATAATCGCAACCGGTAAAGCCCTCGATCTCCCCTATATGCATGTGGTATTTGCCATCCTCGCTGCGGTAGTACCAGCAGGCAAGTACTTTTGCCTTGCTCTTTTTTGCCATGCGGGTGGGGGCTTTGATCACCGCCGCGGGGACACCGAAAAAAGGTGCGAATACCGAGTGTTTGGCGCCGTAGTCCTGGTCCGGCGGGTACCACAATACGCGTTTGTCCGACAGGCTGCGATACACGCCACGCATATCGTCCTGGGGGATCGAGCGCCCGCCCTGTAAATACTTTTCGCGGCCGTGGGTCATAAAGTAATTGATGACCGGGTTTTTTTGCCGTCGGTAGATGTGGTCGGTTTCGACGAAGTTGCCGAACAGGGTGCCGGCGATGTCCAGGGTAGTGAAGTGCGCGCCCAGTAGTAATACTGCCTTGCCTTCCTGCTGCGCCTGCTCAATCAGTTCCACATCGTGTACTTCGGCCAGGGGTAGTAATCGTCGAGGGGGCATCAGCCACGCCGCAAGGGTCTCCATCAGGCCCATGCCCTGGCTTTCGAAGGTGCGAATCAGCAATTGCCGCTGTTGTGCCGCGTTCAGTTCCGGAAAGCACAGCCTCAGGTTGACCTCGGCAATATGTCTTCGACGCTTGCCCAGACGCATGAACAGGCGGCCGATAAGACGTCCCAGGCGCAGCTGGAAACTCAGGGGAAACAAGGTGACCAGCTTGGCTAGCCCTATTAGCAGCCAGCTGGGCCAGTGGCGTGGATGGTACAAGGCGGCAGGGGTAGACAAAGGCGAGTCCTTCTGTGACCGATAGCCGCTATTCTAGCACCTGCTGAGGTTACAGTGGCGATCCCTCCTATACTGGTAACAGGTAGGGAGATTCGGGTATGGAGCGACGATTAATCGTCCTTTGCATGGTGATGTTGTGCTGGCCACTGGCCGCCCTGGGCGCCACACAGGTTGAGGTGCGTGGCCTGTTCAAGGACGGTGCGGTGCTGATTATCGACGGCCAGCAACGAATGTTGCGGGCCGGCAAGACCAGCCCCGAGGGCGTGCGCCTGGTCCGGGCCGATACCCGTATTGCCGTTATCGAAGTGGACGGTCAGCGCCATTCCCTGGGTATGAGCAAGCGCATCTCTTCGAGCTTTAAAGCCCCGGAGGTGAGGAGCACGGCGGTACACCGCGACGGTAACAATCAGTACCTGCTGACCGGCGCGATCAACGGCGTCAATACAGAGATGCTGGTGGATACCGGCGCCACAGCGGTTGCCATGAGCAGTAGCACCGCCCGGGCACTGGGGATTGATTTCAAAAAGAAAAACAACAAGGGTATCGCCCGCACCGCCTCGGGTACGGTCACCAGTTACCAGGTCAAACTCAGCTCGGTGAGTGTTGGGGAGATTACCGTGCACAATGTGCGGGCTTTCGTCAACGAAGGCGAGTATCCCCATGTCGTGCTGCTGGGCATGAGTTTTTTACGCCATGTCCAGATGCGCGATGCCAACGGTGTGCTCTATCTGGAGCAATAGGGGAGTTCACCGGCCCAAACCGCACCTCAGGGCGTTGTCTCGCAACCACTGCGCCATACTGCTAGAATGTGCCACCCCGTGATCTGGAGCGCACTCGCAGGTGTCTATCCGCTACATTGAATCCGCAAAACTGCCCACCCCCTGGGCGGTTTTCGATATGCATGGTTTTGAGGATGTCACCAACGACAAGGAGCATTTGTTGCTGACCCTTGGCGATGTCGCTGGTGATGAGCCGGTGCTGGTGCGGGTTCACTCCGAGTGCCTGACCGGTGATGCACTGTTCAGTATGCGCTGCGACTGTGGTTCCCAATTGCAAACCGCGATGGAGCGCATTGCGGAGGAGGGCCGCGGCGCCATCCTGTATCTGCGCCAGGAGGGCCGCGGTATCGGCCTGCTCAACAAAATCCGGGCCTATTGCCTGCAAGATGCGGGTGCCGATACGGTGGAAGCCAATGAAAGGCTGGGTTTCGGTGCCGATATGCGCGACTACAGCGTGTGCAAAACCATGCTGGACCACGTGGGTATTCGGCGCCTGCGACTGCTCACCAATAATCCACGCAAGGTCGAGGCACTGCAGGGCATGGGTTTTGATGTGGTGGAGCGCATTGC
>JAUXCW010000333.1 GCA_030618705.1 Gammaproteobacteria bacterium
AGGGGGTTCCAATGTCTATATTAAGCAAGAAAACCAAACTGGGCCTGGCTGCAATTCTAGCCACGCTGTTACTGCCGATGACGGCCAGTGCCGACGGCAAGGGACTGATGCTGGGCGGCGGTCTCTATTACGGCTCGGTCAGCGAGAAGGATGACGGCTTCAAGATCGATGACAGCTCTGGCGCCTTTAACCTGGATGTCGGCTGGCGCTTCAACAAATGGATTGCCCTCGATGCCGGCTATTGGGAGCTGGGCGATTACAAATCCGACAAGAATCCTCTCGGGCAGGATTTCAAAACCGAGACCAGCGCCTGGACCGCGGGCGGTATGGTCTCCGTGCCGATCTGGATTATCGATATCTATGGCCGCCTCGGCGCCGCCTGGTGGGAGGCTAACCCCAATGGTTTCGACAAGGAAGACGGAACCGACGCCTACTACGGTCTCGGCCTTGCCTTCAACCTTGGCGGCAGCCTCGATATCTACGGCGAGTGGACGCGCTTCGACCTGAACACCGACCTGGACCTGTTCGGTCTTGGTGTTCGCTGGACTTTCTAGCAAGCACACGGTGTATTCGATCAGGGCGGGCTAATAACCCGCCCTTTTTTATATGCGCCTATAATGATGGCGCATATAAAAAAGGGCCTGGAAAATCCAGACCCTTTTCTAAGCTGACCTTGCGGTCAAATTGCTTGCGGCTTACGCAGCCTCGGCAGTTTTCCTGGTAGCAGGCTTGGCTGCAGTCTTCTTCGCAGCTGGTTTCTTGGCCGCTGTTTTCTTGGCAGCAGGCTTGGCCTTGCTCTCAGAGCCCATAGTGCTCTTGAGTTGTGAAGCGGCGTCTTTTACCACGTCCAGGCTGGATTCCAGCTTGGCAGGGATAGCCTTCACTGACTCGACCTGCTCGTCCAACTGTGAACGCAGCGTATCGCGACGTTTTTCGGCGGCCTTTTTCAGGTCATCAGTGGTTTTAGTGACTTCTTCCTTTGCATCGCTGAGGGCTTCTTCAGCGGACTTGCGACGATCTGCCAGACGCTCCTTGCCGGACTCGAACTTACCCTGCCAAATGGACTTATTGGCTTCGACCAGGTCTTTGAAGGCAGAGCCGACAGTCTCGAAGTAGGTCTTGAAAGGCGCTGATGTCTCACTGGTGAAATCCTGGATTTTTGCACGGTTCTCTCCAACCGTTTTGCCCAAATCTTCAACGCTGGAAAAAGTTTTGCTGGAATATTTCTTAGCCATATCGTTACTCTCCTATCAATGAATTCAAACACCGCATCGCACGGCTTTACATAACTATCAATGTGTGGACAGCTTACCGATTAAAGTTAGAATAGGCTTACTAATAACCGTCCACGGGCATTAACTGATGTTCATATACAGGCGCACAGACCCCGGTGAACACCGATGAAAAAATTATTAATAGCCGTCATAGGCCTGCCGCTGCTTGCGCTCGGCCTGGCACTGCTGGTGGGCGTCGGCATTTTCGGCGAGAGGGAGGCCCCCGGCCAGGCCATCGACAAGCCCCTCCCCGCCGCACTCGTCGAACAGCGCATGGATACGCAGAAGGCCGCTTCGGCGCTGGCGGGAGCAGGCACCGACAAACAAATTCTGTTTGGGGATTTTCATGTCCACACGACGTTTTCCTACGATGCCTTTATGCAGAACGTGCCGCTGTTCGGCGGCACCGGCGCCCACCCGCCAGCGGATGCCTGCGACTTCGCGCGCTATTGCTCACAGCTGGATTTCTGGTCCATCAACGATCACGCCGAGGAGCTGACACCCTATCACTGGCGTGAAATCGTCAAGTCAGTCGTGCAGTGCGACGCAATCGCCGGACAGACGACAGAACCCGACCTGGTGACCTTTCTCGGCTGGGAGTGGTCGCAGATGGGAAGCACGCCGGACAATCACTACGGCCATAAAAATGTCGTCATCAGGGACTTACAGCGGGACAATATTCCGAACCGGCCCATCGCTGCGCTGCGACCGGTAGCCGGCGTTCCCAAACCACCGCAATGGCAATTGGGCTTGTTGGCATTGAAAGAGAGAGACACCCGTTACCTCGACTGGGCGCGCTATGTGCGCGACAGCAAAGCCGTCGATCCCTGCCCCGCCGGTCTCTCGCCCTTTGCCGATGAGGCGGATTGCCGGGAATATACCCGCACCCCGGACCAGTTGTTCGACAAGCTCGACGACTGGGGGCTGGACGCCATTGTCATTCCCCACGGCACGACCTGGGGCATCTACACGCCACCGGGCACCGATTGGCGCAAACAATTGGATACCACCGACCCGGAGCGTGAAACCCTGATCGAGGTTTACTCGGGGCACGGCAACGCGGAACAGTATTTTGACAATGTCGCCGTCGCCCGCACCCTGGACGGCGAGCCATATTGCCCACAACCCAGCGCCGATTTTATACCGGGCTGTCACCGGGCCGGGGAAATTATCTACCAGCGTTGTATCACCGCGGGGCTGGATGAAACGGACTGCCGCAAACGTGAAATCGCCGCGCGCACGGACTACATCGGCGGCGGTTCCGGCGGCCACCTGTCGATAATCGATGCCGGTCCCGATGACTGGCTCGACGCCAACCAGTGCAGCACCTGTTTCCAGCCCGCCTTTAATTATCGCCCCGGCAGTTCCGTCCAGGCCATTCTCGCCACCCGCCGCTTTGATGACGGTGATGGCGAAAAACGCTTCACCATGGGTTTTATCGCCGCCAGCGACAACCACCAGGGACGCCCCGGCACCGGCTACAAGGAATTCGGTATGGGGGAAATGACCGAGGGACGCAAGTCCCATACGGCCGATATCGAGAGCCCCTACGGCACTATGCGGGAAGAGCGGGAGGAGCCGCTGCTGGAATCCCGGCCGGTCACCATGGAGGCCTTTGCCCGGGCCGGGGTCAAGGCGTTTGAAACCGAGCGGGTGGGATCATTCTTCTATACCGGCGGCCTGATGGCGGTACACAGCGAGGGTCGCTCGCGACAAGCCATCTGGGATGCCATCCAGCGCAAGGAGGTCTACGGCACCAGCGGGCCACGCATCCTGCTCTGGTTCGAACTGCTGGACGACGATGACGGTGAAGTCGAGGGCACCATGGGGACGATGACCAGCGACGATGACAACCCGCTGTTCCGGGTCCGGGCACTGGGCTCCTTCGCACAGAAGCCCGGCTGCCCGGATGCCAGCAGCGTGGCGATGGGGCAGAGCCGCATCGACAGCGTCTGCATGGGTGAGTGCTATAACCCCTCCGATGAACGACGCCGTATCAGCCGGATAGAGGTCGTGCGAATTCGGCCGCAAAATCACCCCGGCGAAGCCCTCGCAGACCTGATTGAAGATCCCTGGAAGGTGCTACCCTGCCCGGCGGGTACCGAGGGCTGCAACGTCGAGTTCGTCGATGAGGAATTCGAGGACAGCGCCCGCGACAGCGTGTACTACGTGCGTGCTATCGAGGAGCCCTCGCTGGCGGTCAACGGCGCCGGGCAGCAGTGCACCCGCGATGAGAGAGGCCGCTGTATCGCCATCGTCGACTGCGGGCAGCGCGGCGGCCAGGGCGACGATTGCCTCGCCATGAGCGAACAGCGGGCGTGGTCGTCACCGATCTTTATCAA
>JAUXCW010000071.1 GCA_030618705.1 Gammaproteobacteria bacterium
CGGCGGATGTCGTCTACAGACTCGGCATCGGGGCAGTGCATCATGATATCGAAGGGCTCATTCTCGCGACCGAACTCCCGGCGAAAGCCGTTCAGCTCCGCCATCAACCCCTCGACCTCATCCATGGAGTGAATAACGCTGACCCAACCGTCACCGAAGCGGGCGGCGCGCCGCAGGGCCGGTGTTGTGGTGCCGCCCACATAGATTGGAATTTTCTTCTTTGGTACCGGGGCCATGATCAGGCGGTCGAAGTCGTAGTGTTTGCCGTGGAATTCCTGCATCCCGCCTTGCAGGAGCAGGCGGATAATCTGGATGGCCTCGTCCTGGCGGGCGCCGCGGGTCTTCTTGTCCTGGCCCAGCCACTTGAACTCCTCGGGCATCCAGGCCAGCCCGACGCCCAGGGCGACGCGGTCGTTGGAAACCGCTGCCACCGAGCACAGGCTCTTGGCTTCCAGCAGGGGTTGGCGCACGGCCAGCCTGAGCACGGAGGGAAGAAAGCGAATGCGTTTGGTGACCACGGCCATGGCGGTGATCGCCACCCACGGGTCCAGTACCGGTTGGTCGAGGGGCCAGAAGCGCGTGCCGTCCGGGGTATAGGGGTAGGGGACGGAGATCTCCTCCGGAAAGAAGGGGGCGTCGGCCACCTGGATGCTGTCCCAGCCGCAATCGTCGGCGGTGCGGGCAATATCCTGATGCTCGTCCGGGTCTACCATAAATATGTGAAAGCCGAATCGCATACCGTTATTCTCCCAATTCAAAAAGGGTTGCGTCCCCTTTTGTGTTATATCACCAGGCCGACTTTGGCGCCGTGCTCGGTAGCTTCTGCCATATGTCTTGGCAACCAGGCCGAGCCGACGATATAGGTTTGCGCAATACTGCCGTCGGCTTTGAGCTGGTCGTGGAGATCCTGCTGTGCCACGGAACCATAAACCAGCACGATACTGTCGAAGCCTTCATGCTGATAAGTCGCATCACCCCAGGATGACAGCAGTTCGAATCCGTCTGCCCTGACCTCGTTCAGCACCAGGTTGGGATGGATTTTCACTCCGCATTCCTCCATCCGCTTCAACACCATGCCGATGGAATAACGGGCGACTTCCGAGCCCAGATGGGTAGACTTGTGGAATACCTCTACCTGTTTGCCTTTTTCGGTCAGGTACTCGGCAATACATGGCGTCTCGTAATAGTCTTCCTGGGAAATAATCGCGACTCGATCGCCGACCTTGACCTTGCCCTGCAATACTTCCCAGCCCTGTACCACCTGTGGCAGGTCGAGCCCGGGAATATCATGGGGCAAGCGCGGGAGAGATCCCGTTGCAATCACCACCGCATCCGGCGACAGAGCCTTGATGGTCTCCAGGTCCGCCGTGGTTTCCAGTTTGACCTCAACGCCGGTGCGTACCATTTCATTTTCTTCGAAATATATCTGGTCTTCAAAATCGTCGCGACCGGGAACTTTGGCGGCGAGAATCAATTGACCGCCCAGGCGCTTGCCCTGCTCGAGCAATGTGACCTGATGGCCACGCAGCGCCGCTATCCGCGCGGCTTCGCAGCCGGCCAGGCCGCCACCGACGACGACCACCTTTTTAGCTGTTGCCGCTGGTTTAAACTCTTGCTCCCAGAGCAACTCATTGCCGATCACCGGATTTATGGAGCAGCGAGGCTTGTAAGGGAAGGTCACCGGCTCCGAGGCCTCGTCGATACAGCGGGTGCAGCTGATGCAGCGACGAATCTCATTGAGCCGACCTTCGCGGGCCTTGACGGCAAATTCCGGGTCGGCGATGCCTGCTCGCACCATGCCCACCAGGTCGCAATATCCCTCGGCCAGTATTTCTTCCGCCAGTACCGGGTCGTTGATGCGACCGGTGAACAGTACGGCGATTTTCTTTTCCATCCCGGCCAGGTCGGTTTTGGCTGCCTTGCCGGCTTCTTTGTACTGGCCGTGACCGTAGTAAGAGTTCGGTACGTAGGAGGGCGCGGCCCAGCAGTGACCGACATCGATATCGATAAAATCGAGCAGGCCGGTTTCGCCGATGTGGTAGAGCATCTCGCGAAATTCCATCAGGTCGTAGCCGTGCTGGCGAAATTCCTGGCCGCTCATGCGGATACCCAGCGCAAGTGAGTCGCCGACTCGCTCGCGGATGCGCTTCAGCGATTCCACAACAAAGCGGGTGCGCTGCTGAGGGCCTCCGCCCCACTGGTCGGTGCGTTTATTGGTCGCCGGGGACAGAAAGCTGTAGCCCATGGTTTCGTGGGCGCAGTGGATCTCGATGCCGTCCGCACCGGCACCAGCGGCCACCTCGGCGGCATCGGCGTAGCTGTTGATAAGGAATTCGATCTCTTCTTCACCCAGTATATGGGGGGTGTAGTCCTGGGCGCCGATAACCGGGATGGCGGAGGGGGCCCACATCGCATTGAGGTGGGTCAGTTGAACAACCGCAACAGCGCCAGTTTCGTGCACCTCTTGACAGAATTTAGCCATGCCCTCGACGAAGGGCGGGTTTTGATAGGCGGCATAATGCGCGGCAAAGCCCACGGCGAGTCCGACTTCATCCGGTGTGTCCGGCGGGAAGGGCACTTGTAACAGCCAGGTCTCGCTGCCGATCCAGCCGGTACCGCCTTTTGCCTTGGCGCCATGATGGGCGCGAAAGTTCTCGTCGATTTCACCGGGAATCATCGATGAATTGATGGTGTTGGTGGTCTCGCAGATGCGGTTCGGCACTGACATCGGCCCCACTTGCAAGGGCTTGAAAAGGTGTTCGAAATTCACTTTACTCATGGCCTTGTGTTCCTCATTATTTTGGCAAAATCCGGGGAGCGTTTGTTTATGATGGCCTCGGCTTACATTGGGATTATGCGCTCCAGTGACTCGGTCGCTTGCTTCAAGCCCTGCCAATCTTCATCGGACATAAAGTCCGGCTTTACCATATTCTCACGGTCTGACATGTTCTTATCCGCCTCTTATATAGGTGGTCAATGCCCATTCTGTAGCACGGTCAGGGCTGTAAGTTTATGAATTATTGCCAGGGAGCACAACAGGCTATCGTCGCCAGCCCGGACAGGGAGTGATTAGTCTAAATTACGCTGTCCGCTCGCAGTTTTTCTACCAGCAGCCTGGCCACTTCCTCGGGTGAGCCCTCGAGGAATTCACAGTTGCCCTGTACCTCGGGTACGAATTGCCTGACCAGCACGGTGCCGGGGGTGAGCTCTTCCTCTGACAGGCCGAGATCGGCAACGGCGATATTGACGGGCTTTTTCTTGCGCGCCGCCATTTTGGCCTTGGCGGTGGGAAAGCGTGGGTCGCCCAACTCGTTGCTGATGGTGACCACGGCGGGGGTGGCGCCCTCGACCTGTTCATCGCCATCCGGTGTGGCGCGGGTGACGCGGAGGGTAGAGCCCTCGACCTCGATAGCGCGGGCGATAGGCGCGATGGGCATGCCCAGTTTTTCGCCCAGCAGCGGCGGGACGACCCCCTGGTCATCGTCGGAAGCCTGCCGGCCGCAGAGGATCAGGTCGGCGCCGCCACTACTTTTGATGTAGGCGGCGAGGATGTTAGCGGTGACCTTGCCGTCCAGGGTTGCGGTGTCCGCGTCGATGGCGACAGTTTCATCCGCACCGAGGGCCGCGCAGTGCTTGAGCAGGGATTTCAGGTCCTGGCCGATAGAGACCACGGTGATGTTGCAATCGACGCCGGCATCGCGTATCCGCAACGCGGCTTCCACCGCTTGCTCGTCGAAGCCGTTGATCAGCCTGGGGATGGCGGCGACTTCGGGGGTTTTGCCGTCGGCACCGATTGTAAGGTTGCCTGCCAGGACGTAGTTATTGACCGCATCGGGGTCGAGTACTTCCTTGGCGCAGATTACGATTCGCATGGAGTGTTTCCTTAAGTTTGTGCTAACAAATTCAATCGTCCGGGAATTCCAGGCTGCCCTCATCGCACCACACGGCTTGCTGCGGGAAGTTGTCCGGCTTCAGGGTCAGCTGGTTCATCAAGTACCAACGCCAGGGGTAGTCGCCGAAATCCCGGTAATCGCCGGTCAGGGTGCCGGCGAAATCCTGCCGGCCCGCATGTTTGCTGTCTGGCATACGGCCTCCGCCGTCACACTCCGCACGTTTACCCTTGTAGTCGGGGTTGAAGCCGCTTTTGTAAGGCGGGGTGTGCGTTTCCTCATTACTTGCTCGCATGCCCGCCTCCCGGGTCTGTGGTCGGATAAATTCGACCCTACTCGTCGTCGTCGGCGAAGGCGTCGAATACGTCGAGGGCTTCTTCGACCAGGTCGGAGAGGATCTGTCGCGCCGGCTTCATCTCGGTGATGTAGTGAATGCCCTGGCCCGCCGCCTCGGTCATTAGGTCCTTGCGCTGGTAGTCCAGCGAGCCCTGGATGTAGTCCGAGGACAGCATCATCTGCAGCGGCGGCTTCAATACCGGCGGCGCGTCGGCGCTGGCCCATTCATCGTGCCAGGGGCTGCGGGTGGTGCGCATGGTGTAGCCGGAGATGCAGTTGGAGAACACGGCGTCCTCGGTTCCCGCTTCGATCAACCGTTCCTTGAGGGGCTGGTTGAGGTCGGACTCCCGCGAGGCCAGCCACAGGGAGCCGGTCCAGACGCCGTCCGCGCCCAGTGCCAGCGCTGCCGCCAGGTGTCGGCCGGTGGTGATGCCGCCGGCGGCTATGACCGGTACGCCGGTGCCCCGCGCCGCATCCACCACCTGGGGTACTATAGAGAAGGTGCCGATGGTGCCGGTGTGGCCCGCGGCATCGTAACCCTGGGCGATAATTACGTCGGTGCCGGCGGCAATCTGCTTCTTCGCCTGCCGCGGTTTGCCCACCAGACCCCAGACCTGCATGCCCAGCTGGTGGGCGCGGTCGAGGATAAAGGCCGGTGAGCCGAGGCCGGAGGCAAACACCGGCACTTTCTCATCAAAGATCACTTCCAGCTGGTCCAGCGCGCGCTTCTGGTCGAGGCCACCCCAGGTGTGGAGGTCGGGCGCATCCTTGGGCTCAGGCACATCGTACTTTTTCTTGATCGCCTGCTCGAAGTCCCGTTGCTGCTGCGGAATCATCGCCATCAGCTCCTCGACGGTCTTTTCCTCGGGCGCCGCTGCGGGCAGCACCAGGTCGATACCGAAGGGCTTGCCGCCGACGCGGTCGCGGATCCACTTGATATCCTCGGCAATGTGGTCGGGGGTGTGCATGGCCTCGCCGAGCACGGCAAAGCCGCCGGAGTTGATGACGGCGACAGCGACGTCCTTGCAGTGGGTAAAGGCCACAACGGGGTACTCGATACCGAGTTTTTCGCACAGTTGGGTATGTAGGGGATCGCTCATGATGCGGCTCGCAGTGGCTTATCGAATTAGTGAGGGTGAAATTTACTCCCTTGCGCCGACAAAATAAACTGTGCTGTCGCCGGCACCCCCCGGATGTCCCAAAATGCTATGCCATAGGCCGTAATTGATTCGACCGTTGCGCGTCCTGGCGCTTGAATGGGCGCGGCGGCGTTCGTACAATGTGTGCCCGCTTTATTATTTCATTATTTCGCCGTACCCTGCAGACAGGCGCCCCGTCGCGAGTATTGGAGCGCTGAACCGATCAACGACGTGTGAGGACATGCCATGAGTACAGCTCTCGACGACATCGTCGTACTGGACCTGACCAGGACGTTTTCCGCCGCACTCAGTGCCGCTTTCCTGGCGGATTTTGGCGCCGGGGTGATTCGACTCGACCTGCTTCCCGCCGAGGGCGGAAGGGGCGGAGCGCGGAGCGCGGAGGGTTGGAATTACGAAGCCGACCTGGTTCATCGCAACAAGCAGAGCCTGGCCCTGAACCCCGGCACTGAGCAGGGGCGGAAGCTGCTCGTTGAATTGCTGGCGAAAGTCGACGTGGTATTGACCGACTGGCAAATCGACGAGTTACAGGATCTGGGCCTCGACTATGCCGCGGTGGAAAAGCAGCGTCCGGATGTGGTCTACGGCAGGGTCTCCGGTTTCGGCCCGGTGGGGCCGGACAGTGACAAGCCCCCCATCGACGAGTTGGCTGCCGCCCGCACCGGCATGATGCCGATTGTGCAGCAGCCCGGCGAACCCCCGGTTTATACCGGTGCGGGGGCGATGCACTCCACGGTTCTGCTCGCTTTCGGCATCATGACGGCACTGGTGCATCGCCAGCTCACCGGTGAGGGGCAGTGTGTCGATACCTCGCTGTTCGCGGCCAATATGTACGGCGCCAGCCTCGACTTGCAGGCTTTCCTCGCCATCGGGCACGGCGACCGCTTGCTCAACCCCATCTCCCGCAAGGATGTTTCCAACCCCATGTCCGGTTCGCTCTACCCGAGTTCCGACGGCCGCTGGGTAACCCTGACCATGCCCGATACCGACCGTTGGTGGCCGGATCTGGCCGAGGCGGTAGGTATCGACGCCGATGACGAGCGCTTCAATACCCACGACAAACGCTGTGAGGACAATCGCCTGGCCCTGATCGAAGCGCTGGAAGCCGGTTTTGTACGGCAGCCCGGGGCCCACTGGCGCGGCATCTTCCAGGCCAAGCAGATGTCGGCGGATGTCATAGAACAATTCGACTACCCGGCCAAGGACCCGCAGGTGCTGGCCAATCGCTATATCATGGAGCTGGATCACCCCAGCTTTGGCGCGGTAAAAAGCCTGGGCTTTCCCCTGTTTATGAGTGAGACTCCGGCTCGACTCGAGCGCCTGGCGCCCTGTATCGGCCAGCACAGCGGTGTGATCCTGCAGGAGCTGCTGGGTTATTCCCAGGATGCCATCTATCAACTCACCAGCGATGGCGTCATCGCCCAATAATCGAGGAGGTCTGCCGTGTCTAAAAAAGCCCTGGAAGGTATTCGCGTTCTCGACCTCACGGTCTGGTTTCAGGGGCCGGTGTCGGCCCAGTACCTGGCGGATTTCGGCGCCGACGTAATCAAGGTCGAGCGTCCGCAAGGGGGTGACCAGGCCCGCGGCGTGCGCAGTATCAAGTCGCTGGAGATCGGCGACTGGAACCAGTATTTCCTGGTCATCAATCGCAACAAAAAAAGTATCGCCATCGACCTGAAAAAGCCGGAAGGTCAGGAGATCATGTATCGCCTGGTCGAGAAGTCCGATGTGTTCCTGTCGAATATGGCGCCGGCCTTGCTCGAGGCCTGGGGTTTATCCTACGACAAACTCAAGGAGATCAACCCCAAACTGATCTATGCCACCAATACCGGCTACGGCCGTTTTGGCGGGGTTTCCAAGCCCTCTTTTGATATGACGGTGCAGGCGCTCACCGGCATCATGGCGCGCCTGGGCGAGCCCGGCCAGCCACCGATCTACCTCGGCATGGGTTCCGGTGACGCCTTCGGCGGCATCATGTCGGCCTTCGGCATCATGCTGGCGCTGTACCAGCGCAATCGCAGCGGCGAGGGCCAGTGCCTGGATGCCTCCCTCTACGGTGCCCAGCTGTATTTGGCCGCCCCGTTATTGCAGTCTTTCCTGGCCGGCAACAAGGGGACCGCGCTGCAGCAGTCCCGCAAGCAGGTGGAAAATCCCTTGTGGAATTTGTATCCCGGTAGCGATAAGTGGGTCTATATCTGCGAGCCCAATAGCGATGAGCGCTTCGCACTCCTGTGCAAGGCGCTGGCTGCCGATGAACTGGCCGGCGACAAACGCTTTGGCAGTGCTGAGCTGCGCACGGAACACAATGAGGCCCTGATCGCCGCACTCGATGCCGTGACTTCCCGGAGCAGCCATGGCGATTTGATGGCAAGTCTCGATGCCGCTGGAATCGTCGCCAGCCCGGTGAATAACCTGGCCGATGTCATCAAGGACGAGCAGGCCTGGCAGAACAACTATTTTATGAAGGCCTACTGCGAGGAGGTCAAGCGGGAGGTCGATGTGCGCGGCCTGCCGGTGGCCCTTTCCAAAACCCCGGGCCAGATCAATACCCTGGGTCCGCAACTGGGCCAGGACACCGAAATTCTGATGATGGACCTGCTGCAGTACGAGTGGGATGAAATCGAAGCGTTTAAAGCCAAGGGTGCGATCCCCTGAGTAAAGCGAGGACACAGAGACAATGAGCTGGACCGAGTGGAAGCAGGTCGAGGGCGACGGCCTCGACAATTTTGTGGAGATTCTCTACGAGAAAAAGAACCATATCGAACTTGGTGGCGGGGTGGCCCGTATCTCCCTCAACAAGCCCAAGAAAATGAACACGCTCACCCTGGCTACCGTGGATGAAATGTTCCGCGCATTCTACGATGCCAACCACGATCCGCTGATCGGCGTTATTGTGATTGCGGCGAAGGGCAAACACTTTGGTGCCGGTGGCGATGTCGATTGGGAGCGCTGGGGGCTGCGTGAGGCCTTCTACAACCGCTATCCCCACAACCGCCTGATGCGCATGTCGCGCAAGCCGATCATTGCCCAGGTGCAGGGCTATTGCATCGCCGGACACAACCATATGGCCTATTGCTGCGACTTTACCATCGCCGCCGAAAACGCCATTTTTGGCCAGGCCGGGCCGCGGGTATCCTCGCCGGCCGACGGCTTCTTTGTACCCTACTTAACTAAAGTTGTAGGCGCCAAAAAGGCCCGCGAGTTATGGATGTTGTGCCGGAAATACAAGGCCGACCAGGCGCTGGAGATGGGGCTGGTCAATACCGTGGTGCCCCTCGAGCAACTCGAAGCCGAGGTCGACCAGTGGTGCGAGGAGATGTTGTCCCTCAGCCCCGGTTGCCTGGAGGTGCTGAAGGCGTCCTTCGACCAGGAAATGGACGGCTACAAGGAATCCTGTATCACCTCGGCGGCGATGTACCCCGACTGGTTCGATATGCCCGAGGGCAAGGAGGGCGGCTCGGCCTTTGTCGCCAAGCGCAGGCCGGAGTTCTGGGATATTCGCCAACGCGAGGCCGAGATGCGCCAGCAGTTGCTGGATGAGTACGATGCCGCGCATAGTGGCGATGAGTAGCCTGCTGTAGCGCCGAATTTATTCGGCCAGAGGGGGCGGCCATAGAGGGGTAAGGAGAAAACGTGCTTAAAGACAAAACGTGTATCGTCGGCATAGGTGAGACCGGCTACTGCCGCAAGCCCGGCTCGGGTATGACCGAGGAGCGGCTGCAGTTAAAAGCCTCGGTGGCCGCATTGCAGGATGCGGGCCTGAGTGGCGCGGAGATCGACGGCATCCTGGCCTTTCCCAATGTGGGCAAGTCGGAGGCCTTTGCCGCCAATCTCGGTTGCGAGAACCTGCGCTTCGCCGCCACTATTCACATGGGCGGCGCGGCGCCATTGGCGTCCCTGCGTATGGCGGCGATTGCCGTGGCAACAGGTGCGGCGAATCATGTTTTGATTCCCGGTGGCTGGAACGGCTATTCCGGCGCCCGGGTCAGGCAGACGGTAACCACCGACAAAAATTCTATTCCCGGCGGCGCCATCGCCTGGGATTACTACCTGCCCCAGGGCCTAACGGTTCCGCCGCAGTGGTATGCGCTGATGGCGCGACGTCATATGTATGAATACGGCACCACCCATGAGCAATTCGGTGCGGTCGCAGTGGCCATGCGCAAGCATGCGCAATTAAACCCCGGCGCCCTGATGTGCGGTAAGACGCTGACGATGGAGCAGTATATGGCGTCGCCGATGCTGGCCGACCCCTATCGCATCAATGACTGCTGTCTTGAAACTGACGGCGCCGCAGCGTTTATCGTTACCTCGGTAGAGCGAGCACGCGACCTGGGAAAGACCCCGATCTATATCATGGGCGCGGCTGCCGGCCAGCCCTATCCGGCCGACGAGATTACCAACCGGGCAGATTTTCACCAGACCGGTTTGACTATCGCGGCACCGGAGGCGTTTCGGATGGCGGGGATCGAGCCCGCGGATGCCGACTTTGCCCAGATCTACGATTGCTTCACCTTTGAGGTGATTCAGCAGATCGAAGAGGCCGGTTTTTGTGCCCGCGGTGAAGGCGGCCCCTTTGTCGAAAACGGCAATATCGAGTTGGGCGGCAATCTGCCGATTAATACCCACGGCGGTTTGCTGTCCGAGGCGCATTCCCTGGGTCTCGGCCATATCGTCGAGGCGGTCAAACAGTTGCGCGGTGACGGCGGTGAGCGACAGGTGAAAGATGCCGAGATCGGCGTCGTCACCGGCTGGGGTGATTTCGGCGATGGCAGCATTGCCATTCTGCGGCGCTGAGGAGACAGACGAATGAGCGAGTACAATAAACCGCTACCGGGCATGGACGGTTTGACCAGGGAGTTTTACGACTTCTGCAAGCAGGAAGATTTGCACTTTCAGCGCTGCTCCGGTTGTAATACTTTTCGCCACGTACCCCGGGAGGTCTGTGCCAAGTGCAATTCCTTCGATTGGGAGTGGGTGCGCTCCAGCGGCGTGGGCACGGTCTATACCTGGACAGTGGTCGAGAGAGCACTACATCCTGCTTTTGTCGACGATACGCCGATGGCGCCGGTGGTCGTGGAAATGGAGGAGGGCGTGCGCCTGTTGGCCAATATGCTCGATTGCCCCCCCGCTGAACTCGAGATCGGTATGCCGGTGAAAATTGCCTACGAGGCTGTCACCGAAGAAGTAACACTACCCCGTTTTCGTCGGGCCTGAATTCCCGGCTCGCCTTTTTTAAAAGTTAAAGAGTTTGGAGAGAGACACCTTATGAGTTTGAACCTGCCGGATACCTTCAAGTACGAAAAACAGGGCCATATCGCCATTATGACCATCAATCGGCCCGGGGCGATGAATGCCTTCACCGCCGAGATGCTGGCGGCCATGGATGCCTGTTTCGAGGACTTTCAAAAAGACGATGAACTGTGGGTGGCGATCCTGACTGGTACCGGCGACAAGTCTTTCTGCTCCGGAATGGACCTGGCCGAGGCCATCCCCCTGTTGAACGCCGGTGAAGAACTGGGTTACGAGGACCATACCAAACGCCCCTTCAGCGATGTGTTCAAGCCGATTATCACCGCGGTGAACGGCTTTTGTATTGCCGGTGGTATGGAGTTTATGCAGGGCACGGATATTCGTATTGCCGCCGAGCACGCCACCTTCGGTCTCGGTGAAGTGCGCTTCGGCCTGATTCCCACCGGCGGAACCCACGTGCGCCTGCCTCGGCAGATTCCCTGGGCGGTGGCCATGGAGTTGTTGCTCGTCGGCGACAACCTCAGCGCCGAGCGCGCCTATGATATCGGCCTGATCAACAAGATCGTACCGAAAGAGGAACTGATGGATGCGGCAATGAAGGTGGCGGAAAAGATTTGCAAAAACAGTCCGCTGGCCGTGCGCACCGCCAAGGAGATCGTGGTGCGCCAGGCAAACCTGGAGCCCGGGTTCGTGCTGGAAAAAGCCTTAGGTGCCCGCGTCTTCGGCTCCCACGACGCCAACGAGGGGCCGAAGGCTTTTATGGAAAAGCGCAAACCCAATTTCAAAGGTTGTTGATCAACCCCCACGGCAGCGCGGAGGAAACAAGATGAGCGACAGTAATTCAGCAGGGCCTCTTGCTGGCATCAAGGTTCTCGATTTATCCACCATGCTGGCGGGGCCCTACGGCGCCACCATCATGGGCGACCTGGGTGCCGACGTCGTTCGCATCGAGTCCCACTACGGCGACGAGAGCCGCCACCTGGGGCCCAGGCGCGGTACCGAGCGCGGCCCCTACCTGAGCCTCAACCGCAGCAAACGGGATATTGTGCTCGACCTGCAACAGGCCGAGGCCCGGGAGGTATTTGCCAGGGTCGCCGCTGATGCCGACGTATTGATTACCAATATCCGCGAGCCGGCGCTGAGCAAGCTGGGGCTCAGCTACGAGCAGGTCAAAGCCATCGTGCCGGACATCATCTGGATTCGGGTGACCGCCTTTGGCCCGGACGGCCCCTACGACGGCAGGCCGGGTATCGATTTTCTCGCCCAGGGTTACACCGGCGTACTCTCCCTCAACGGCGAGCCCGGGGGAGGCCCTGTACGCACGGGCTTTCCCGCGGTGGATGTGATGACTTCGCTGTTGGTCAGTAACGCGGCACTGGCGGCACTGCGGGTACGGGACAGCGGTGGAGCAGGCCAGCGCATAGAAATTTCCCTGCTCGACGCCCTGATGCATGCCCAGGCCAGCTCCATCGGCACTTTCCTCGCCACCGGTGAGAAGCCCATGCGCACCGGTAATCG
>JAUXCW010000173.1 GCA_030618705.1 Gammaproteobacteria bacterium
GGACAAGCCCCGTTATCTGATGGGTGTGGGGACCCCGCTCGATATTCTCGAGGCGGTAATGCGGGGCATCGACATGTTCGACTGCGTTATGCCCACCCGCAATGCTCGCAACGGCTATCTGTTTTCCAGCACCGGCGTGGTCAAACTGCGCAATAGCGCCAATAAGCGCAGCGACAAACCTGTCGACGAAAACTGCCAGTGTTACACTTGCCGCAATTTCAGTCGGGCGTATTTACACCATCTCGACAAGTGCAGGGAAATTCTCGGTTCGCACCTCAATACTGTACACAATCTGTATTTTTATCAGCAATTCATGGCCGGGATCAGAACCGCGATAGAACAGGGCAAGCTGGACGAGTTCTACCGGCAAACCTATCAACAACAGGGTGCATCCCCGCCGGGTAGCCGACATGGTTAAACTCTGTTTCTATGTGCACCGGAGTCACCTCGAAGCTGTGAAGCGAGCGTGCTTCGATGCCGGTGCCGGAGGTATAGGTAACTACGATAGCTGCTGCTGGCAGGTGCTGGGGCAGGGGCAGTTCCGGCCATTGGCGGGGAGTTCGCCCTTCCTCGGCGAACGGGATAAAATAGAGCAGGTGGCGGAATACAAAGTTGAAATGGTTTGCGATGATGAGGCGATCGTTGCTGTGATCGCAGCAATGCGCGCGGCCCACCCCTATGAAGAGCCTGCCTATGATGTGTGGCGGCTGGAGCAATTTTGATGCATGCGCTGGAGAAGAGACAATGATCTACCGATTGGGCGACCGAAAAGCACAACTGCGCGGTGGTGGCCATTTTATCGCCCCCAACGCCAGTATTATTGGCTCCGTGGTGCTGGAGCAAGATGTCAGCATCTGGTTTAACGTGGTGATACGGGGCGATTGCGACACCATCCATATCGGTGCCGGCACCAATATCCAGGATGGCTCCGTATTGCATGTCGACCCGGGTTTTCCGATGACCATCGGGGAAAATGTCACCGTCGGTCACAAGGCGATGTTGCACGGCTGCAGCGTAGGCGAGGGTAGCCTGGTGGGAATCAATGCCGTCGTCCTCAACGGCGCGAAAATCGGCAAGGCTTGCCTGATCGGCGCCAATGCCCTGGTGCCGGCGAATATGGAAGTGCCGGATGGCGCCATGGTTCTCGGCAGCCCGGCAAAGGTCAAGCGCATGCTGACCGAGGAAGAGCAGCTGTTCTTGCAGCACAACGCCGACCATTATATTGCCAACGCTAAATTATTTTCCGAGCAGCTGGAGACAGATGAAGAACATGGCCCCTGACAAGTCCGTGGCCTCACCCTGTATCGATGTTTGTGTTTTGAATACAGACGATGTGTGCATCGGCTGTTACCGCACGGCGGTGGAAATAACCGAATGGACGGGGCTGGACGATCGCGACAGGGCTAAAGTGGTAGCCGAGACGGCACGACGTCGACGCGAGGACGGGGCTGTGCTCTAGCAGGGTGGTAAAACATCAAGCCTTGAGCGCACGGGCCGATTTCACCCGGTTTTCACCAATCTTCAGGGTCTCGAAGCGGTAGTCGCCGATGCTGAGGCCGACGTTGGCCTCCGGGAACGACTCGAGAATTTCCAGCAATAAACCGTTCAGGGTGCGCGGCCCGTCCGTGGGCAGTTCCCATCCCAGGGCCTTGTTAATTTCGCGTACCGTGGCGGCGCCGTCAATGGTATAACTACCGTCTTCCTGCGCTTGTATATCCTCGATATTGTCGGCGATATCCGAGGTGAAGTCGCCGACGATCTCCTCGAGAATATCTTCCAGGGTGACCAGGCCGAGAACGGCCCCGTACTCGTCTACCACTATGCCTATGCGGCGCTTTTCATGCTGGAAGTTGTGCAACTGCACATGCAGCGGCGTGTTCTCCGGGATAAAATAGGGTTCACGCACCAGCTTTTTCAGCGCCTCCCGGTTGAATGCCCGATTGTGGAATAGACTCGAGGCGTTGCGCAGGTGGATAATGCCGAGGATATTATTGATGTCCTCTTCATAGACCGGCAGGCGGGTGTATTCGCTGGTCAATATACGCTGCACGATGTCATCGTCGCTGTCGTCGAGGTCGATGCCGAAAACCTCATTGCGAGGCACCATGATGTCATCGACATTGACGCCTTCCAAATCGAGGATATTGAGCAACATGCCCTGGTTTTTATCCGGGATGCGGTGGCTGGTGGTGCCCATCAAGGTGCGCAGTTCGTCAGCGCTGAGGGCATCCTCACGGGCCTTGTTGGGGTTGATGCCGAACAATCGAACCAGTATTCCGGATATTCGGTTGACCAACCACACGGCGGGGTAGAACACCATCATCAGCGGTCGGAGGATGAGCGTGGCCGGAAAGGCAACCCGCTCGGGCTGGTAAGCGGCAATCGTCTTCGGCGTCACCTCGGCAAAAATCAACATCACCAGGGTCAGGATCAGGGTCGCAATGGCCACCGCGGTATCGCCGTAGAGTTTGTAGGCGATGATGCCGGCCAGTGCCGCCGCGGCATTATTGACCAGGTTGTTACCGATAAGGATAAGGCCTAGCAGTTTGTCGGGGCGCTGCAGCATTTTCGAGGCGCGGGTGGCGCCCTTGTGGCCGGTCTTGACCAGGTGGCGCAGCCGGTAGCGGTTGAGCGCCATCATAGCGGTTTCGGAGCTGGAGAAAAAACCGGAGAGAATAACGAGAACCAGCAAAGCGGAGAACAGGATCTCCAGTGAGGTGTTGTTCAAGTACGTGTCCCGATGGTTGGAATGGCCCTATCTTGAAGAAATTTGTCGGGCGAATCAATAGCTGCTGTCCGTCCTGCTTGCTGTGGGCCTGTCTCCGCAGGAACGCGGCTAACGATGCAGGACCATTTCCAGTACGAACTTGCTGCCGAAATAGGCCAGCATCAACACGGCGAACCCACCCAGGGTCCAGCGGATGGCGACTTGCCCGCGCCAGCCGAGTTGGTGGCGGCCCCACAGCAGCATGGCGAAAATAAACCAGGCGATAATGGCGAAAAAGGTCTTGTGGGCGAGGTGCTGGGCGAAGAAATCATCGAGAAACACGATGCCAGTGAGAATGGACAGGGTCAGCAGGGCCATGCCGACCCAGAGGATCTCGAACAGCAGGTGCTCCATGGTCTGCAGCGGCGGCAGGGCGTTGATCAGGCCCTTGATATGCCGGGCTTTGAGCTCATGATTCTGCAGGCCCAGGATCACGGCCTGGCAGGCGGCCAGCGTCATCACACTATAGGCGAGGATGGAAAGCAGGATATGGGTGGCGACGCCCGGGCCGAAGACGCTTGCCGTGGCGGCGCTGCCGGGAAACAGCAGGAGGCAGCCCAGCGCCAGGGCGGCGACAGTGTCTACCGGGATCAGCAGCTTATCGATGGGCGCGCGAACACTGCTGACGAGGCCGATCAGGGCGATAAACCAGGCAATCGCGCTGGCGACATTGAAAAACCCCAGATCCAGCCCCCCGGCGACAAACAACAATTTGCTGTTGACTGCGGCATGACAGAGCAGGGCGATGCTGGCAACGGCCACTAGCGGAGTTTTTACCGCGGCATAGGATTCGCCCCTGACGGCGCGCAGGGTCATCACGGTGGCGCTACCCAGGTAGAGCAGGATGGCCGCAAGGGCCAGAAATGTTGTCATGGTATCCAGGTTGAGTGCTTGGCTTCCTCGGTGTCCAAGTTTGTCACAACACCGGGGCCGGTGGAAAGTCCCGGATGCGGCTTTTCGGCGATAGTCGGTCTGCGCCGTGGTCGAGACCCCCCATGTTAGTTATAATTGCCGCCCAATTCGACGCGGTCACAGTATTGCCCCTGTGCCGCGAACTACTTCCGGGCGGTCCTGTGGCCCCGGTGCCTACCGGCAAGAGGTTGTGCAATGTTTGAAAGTTTACAGGATCGTCTCTCCCACTCACTGAAAACGGTCACTGGCCAGGCTCGCCTGAGTGAGGAAAATATCGAGGACACCCTGCGCCAGGTGCGCATGGCCCTGTTGGAGGCCGATGTCGCACTGTCCGTGGTCAAGGACTTTGTGGGAAAAGTGCGTGAAAAAGCGCTGGGCATGGATGTGTCCCAGAGCCTCAACCCGGGCCAGCAATTTGTCAAAATCGTGCAGGACGAGTTGCAGGGCATGATGGGCGAGGCCAATGACGCCCTCAACCTGGCCACCAAGCCCCCGGCGGTAATCCTCATGGCGGGCTTGCAGGGCGCGGGTAAGACCACCAGTGTCGCCAAGCTGGCGAAGTATCTCAAAGAGAAGGAAAAGAAATCGGTATCGGTGGTCAGTGTCGATGTCTACCGACCGGCGGCGATCAAACAGCTGGAAACCCTGGCCGGGGAGGTCGGCGTGCGCTTTTTCCCCTCCACGACGGAGCAAAAACCGGTGGCAATCGCCAGGGCGGCCATTGATGACGCGCGCAAGCAATTTGTCGATGTCCTGTTAGTGGATACCGCCGGCCGCCTTACCATCGATGATGCGATGATGGGTGAAATCGTGGATCTTCACCGCGCTATCAAACCCATCGAAACCTTGTTCGTGGTCGATGCCATGACCGGCCAGGATGCCGCTACCACGGCCAAAGCTTTCGATGAGGCGCTGGATCTCACCGGGGTCATCCTGACCAAGGCCGATGCGGATACCCGGGGCGGCGCCGCGCTGTCAGTGCGGGCGATCACCGGCAAGCCGATCAAGTTCCTCGGCGTGGGCGAAAAAGTCGACGCATTGGAGCCGTTTCACCCCGACCGCATCGCTTCACGCATCCTCGGTATGGGCGATGTGTTGAGCCTGATCGAGGAGGCGGAGCAAAAACTCGATCGCAAAAAAGCCGAAAAACTGGCCTCCAAGCTAAAAAGAGGCAAGGGTTTCGACCTCGAGGATTTTCGTGACCAATTGCAGCAGATGAAAAACATGGGCGGCATTTCCAGTATGCTGGAAAAGTTGCCGGGCATGGGCAACGTGGCGCAGATGGCCGAAAAGGCCAATGTTGAAAACACCGTGTTTGTGCAGATGGAGTCGATCATCAACTCAATGACCCCCCGCGAGCGCCGCAGCCCGGACATTATCAACGGTTCCCGTAAGCGCCGCATTACCCAGGGCTCCGGAACGCAGATTCAGGACCTGAATCGACTGCTGAAGCAGCACAAGCAGATGCAGAAAATGATGAAAAAAGTCGGCAAGAAGGGCGGCATGGCCAAGCTGATGCGGGGTATGGGTGGCATGATGCCCCCGGGGGGAGGGGGATTGCCGCCGGGCGGTTTCCCTCGTTAATCCTCCTGCAGGGAAAAACCGGTTTCCAAGGCGCGCTAATTTCCGTACAATACGCGCCCTTTACTCGCCGCCTCTGGTCGGCGAGCTTGTGTTTGATTGATTAAAACAGGAACAGAGACAAGTAATGGTAACTATTCGCTTATCACGAGGTGGTTCCAAGAAACGTCCTTTTTATCATATTACGGTTGCGGACAGTCGCAATTCCCGTGATGGACGGTATATCGAGCGTGTGGGCTTTTTTAACCCCCTCGCACGAGGCCAGGAAGTCCGTCTCCGGGTTGATAACGAGCGCGTTGAACATTGGGTGAATCAGGGTGCGCAACTTTCCGAGCGCGTCGGCAAACTGGTAAAACAGGCCGCCGTAGTCGCTGCGGCCTGATAGCCGGGTAGCAGGGGCGCCGGAATGCCCGGGGAGTGTGTCGGCAGAGTGCTTGTCGGTAAAATCACCGCGCCATTCGGTGTAAAGGGTTGGGTCAAGATCCATTCTTTTACCGACCCCGCGAGCAATATTTTCACCTACCGGCAGTTGCTGTCGCAGCGCGGAAACGACTGGCAGCCCATCGAGTTCGATGCCAGCCGTCCCCATGGCAAGGGCCTGGTGGCCCATGTCCCGGGTTGTGATGATCGCAATGCGGCGGCCTTGTTATCGCAGAGTAAGCTCGCGGTCAGTGCCGATGAGCTGCCACCCCTGCAGGAAGACGACTACTACTGGCGAGACCTCGAAGGTTTGGCGGTATATGTAGTCACGGCTGGGGGCCGTAGGTTGCTGGGGCAGATAGCCCATATGTTCGCCACCGGCGCCAACGATGTCATGGTGGTCGAATCCACCGATGAGAGCATGGACGGTCGGCAGCGCTTGATACCCTGGGTGCCGGGGCAGTACGTCCTCGAGGTAGATGCAGCGGCCGGGACAGTGCTGGTCGACTGGGACCCGGATTTTTAAGCGTCGAGCCAGGGGCGGGCAATGAGTTTACATGTCACGATTGTGACCCTCTTCCCACAGATGTTCGACGCCCTGGCGGAATACGGTATATCGGGCCGGGCGGTCAGTAATGGTTTGCTCGAGCTCAAGCTGATAAACCCCCGGGACTATACCGCGGACAAACACCGTACGGTGGACGACAGGCCCTATGGCGGTGGCCCGGGCATGTTGATGAAGGTCGCGCCCCTGGGCGCGGCGCTGGCAGCGGCGGGTGAACCGCGGCATGTCGTTTACCTGTCGCCGCAGGGTCGGGTGCTGACCCAGCGCGTGGTAGAGGAATTGCGCGAGGTCGAGCATCTGGTCTTGCTCTGCGGACGTTACGAAGGCGTCGATGAGCGCCTTATAGACAACGAGGTAGACGAGGAGCTGTCTATCGGGGATTTTGTCCTCAGTGGCGGTGAGCTGGCTGCCATGGTTCTGGTCGATGCCATGATCAGGTTGGAGCCCGGCGCCCTGGGGCACGAGTTGTCGGCGCAGCAGGATTCATTCGCGGAGGGTCTGTTGGACTGTCCGCACTATACCCGGCCGGCATTGCTGGACGGGCAAGGCGTTCCGGAGGTGCTGCTCAGTGGTGATCACGAGCAAATTCGCCGCTGGCGACTCAGGCAAAGCCTGGGGCGCACCTGGCAGAGGCGTCCGGACCTATTGCAACAACTCGACCTCGATGTCGAGCAACAGGCACTGCTAGCGGAGTATATCCGCGAGCTGACCGATGATGGCGCGATTGATGGTTGAACCCCGCCATCCTCTCGGATCAGTGCTTCCTATACAAGCGGCGAACCGTTGCAGGTAACGCCGTAAATGAAAACGACAGGAGCAAAACCATGAGTAACAAGAACCCGGTCATCCAGCAGGTCGAACAGGCGCAGATGGCAAAGGAAATACCGGTATTTGGCGCCGGCGATACCGTCATCGTCCATGTCAAAGTCAAAGAGGGCAACCGCGAGCGCCTGCAAGCCTTTGAGGGCGTGGTGATCGCCAAGCGTAACCGTGGCCTCAATTCATCGTTTATCGTTCGCAAATT
>JAUXCW010000014.1 GCA_030618705.1 Gammaproteobacteria bacterium
GGCGGCGAGCTACTGGCGGCGGTACGTCTGCTGGCAAGCGCAAGCGCGGATGTGCAGGCTGACGGCAGTATTCCCGACCTGGCCGCGCGTATCGAGGCGCTACCCGCCATGGGTCGGCTGGCAAATCGATCCATTCATGGCGACATGGTCCTCGCCCTGGGTTCGGAATTGGAGGCATGGTCATTCGATATGGAAGGCGGTGCCGGAGCCCGTCTGCTTGCGCTTCGCGCCGAGTACGATCCTGTCGCCCGGTTTATTGGCTTTGACTGGAATCTGGAAATCCCCCCGGGGCTGGTCGCTGTGTTTATGGTGGGTGACTCAGAGGCCGAAATTACCGGCACCTCCAGGGGTCACGGACAATTCGATCTCAACGCCCCGCGGCTGGTTTTCGAGTCTCTTACCGATCTGCAAGGGGATGGATGGGGTGCATTTGATTCGCGTCTGGCGCCCTGGGGCAAGCTGGCACTGGATGCAGACATTCGTGCCGAGGGCTGGCAAAACCGGTGGCTTGCCGAGCAGTTTGACTTGAGCGTCAAGGTGAACGATGGTCGGGAAGTTTTGTATGTAAAAGCCTTGCAGCAAGTGCATCTTAATCTCGAAACACCCTCCATGGAGCCGGCGCGTTGGGGCGAACCTGCACTGCGCCTGAAGCTCGATAAGCTGCCGCTGAGCTGGCTCCGTGATTTCGATCCGGCCCGGGTGTTTGAGGGCGGTGAGTTGAGCGGTTCGCTGGATATCATACCGGAGTCCGTCGCCCATCTTCGTCTCGACGCCAATAAGCCGCTGCGTGCCTCGTCGATCAAATTGCGAGCAGGTGCGCGTGGGCCTCTGCCGATCATGGATATAGAGGTGGTACCCCACGCCCGGATCGAAGACGGCAAATTTGTCGCCAGCATTGACAGGCTTTCTATTAAATCGGCAACCGGACTGGATATTCGATTCAAGGGCAACGCCAATAGCTCGGTCGAGGACTGGCCAGCCATCGACTTCGAGGGTGGAATCTCGGTTCGCGCGCCCAGGTTGCAAGCCAATATTCGTGGTCTGGACGCATTGCGCGGGGCTGCCAGGATGCGCCTGGATCTCGATCGCCTGGTACTGGGTGTCCAGACCATCGGCATAGATGCGAGGTCTACCAGCGACACGACCTATGCCTCACTGGAATTGAAAGGCGATGCGCCGCTGGAGTTGAGTTTGCCCGGTTTTGCGCCGGATTGGGACAACTATGAGCCGCAAGAGTTAATACTGCGGCTAAACGGTTTGCCCATGGAATGGCTGGGACTCTACCTGCCGGAAATCGAATTGCGGGCGGGAGATGCCTACGGCGAGATAAGGGCCGTGGCGGGACGAGGAGTGGGGTTCCACCTGGAGGCGCCAGAACCCTTTGAAATACGCGGTATCGAACCGTATTACCGGGGTAACCGCCTGGCCAAAAGCGTGTCCGCCCGGCTTACGCCACGCGCCTCATTGCGTACGGAGGGGGGTTCGTTTGCACTGGAAAATATCCAACTGCAATCCCGGGCGGGGGATCGACTCGAAGGCGAGATCAGCCTCGATTGGAAGCGAGATGATAAGGAGCGCATCGCCATGGCTCTGGACTTTAGTGGTGTGTTTCCATCGCTCATCGGGCGTGGCGGACAGTCGGGGGTGCTGCACTGGACGCAGTCGGGTTCGGTGAATCGCCTTACCGGGAGAACAGAGATCGACAAAATTGATTTGAGCTTCGGCGACATCGACGGTGCCAGTATTGTCGAGGTCACCGCTATCAGGCCGTTCAGTATTGCGGGTAATCCGCTGGCGTTCAAAGCGGGTGGTGGTAGTGGCCATGTTCTGCAGGCCACGATCCGGCCCCTGGAACTACAGCAATTACTGCCGGAATTCGGTGGCTTTGCCCTGGAGGGCAGCTTGCCGGAGGGTGAGTTTTTTGGTGATATCGATGGGGCGGGTCGGCTGGTAATCTTTGCTGATGAGCCGCTGGAGTTCAGCAAGGTCTCGGTATTGTGGGATGACGTTCCCTTATTGCGGGCGCTGGACGTCGAGCTGGGCTATGAAGTCGCCTATTCCGCCAGCGGCCTCGAAGCGCGCTCCGTCGATATGCTGGTGCGAAGCTCCGGCGGAGATCGCCTGGGTGAATTTTCCCTGCAGGCGGTGGCACCGCTTATCAACAACAAAATGTTGCGTTCATTGGACGTTTCGCTGGAGCTGGCGCTGGAATCACTTGGGGCGCAGCCTGTCATGAACGGCTTGCCGCCACTGCTCGCCGGATCGCTGGCGGGTAAACTCAAGTTGGTCAACGACGAGGCGCCGGTGATTCGGGGGAGGGCGGCACTGGAGGGGGCCGTGGTCAGCGGGCAGGGCCCATTGCCGAACCTGGAAGTATCCCTCGCTGTCGATGGTGTTCGGGGCAAGATGTTGGCGGTGAATATCCCTGTTCGAATGCAATCCGACAAAGGGCTGTCGAGTCTTGAATTTAGCGGAGAAGCACAGCGAAGTGATCCGATGATTGACTTCGAAGCATCGCTGAACGGTGAACAGATCATCATGGCCGATATGCGTAGCTTCTACGAGTACCTGATGCAGCCCGCCACTGAAGAAGAAACTGCCGATCCGGAGACCGCATCGACGACAGATACACAGAAACCGGGATTGACCCGGACCGCGGTGCAGCAGCTGCGATTGCGCCGCGATCGACAACCGTTCTGGACGGACAAACTCAGGGGCACGGCTAGTATCGATATCGCTCGTATCCGTTTCCCCCACTATGCCGTCGAGGGGGTCGGTGGGCGGCTTCAACTCACACCGGATACGCTGACCCTGTCGAGCATAGAGGCATCGATGCTTGATGCGCGACTGTCCTCCGCCGGAGCGATTCATTTCGAGGAGGAAAAAGCAGAACCCTACGATATGAATTTCACCCTCGAACTGACAGACTTGCAGATCGGCGAATTTCTGCGCAGTGTAGAGCCGGACAAGCCCCCGGTGGTCGAGGGCATGTTTTCATTGTCCACGGATCTGTCGGCGGTGGGCCGCAATGCGCTGGATCTGGGGCTGGCGAGCCAGGGAGAAATCCGACTCTCCGGCCGGGATGGCGTATTTCGTGGCCTGGCCGGTAGTGGTGGAGCGGCCAGTACCGCCGCGGGAGCGGTCGGCATCCTGACCTTTTCTAAAGAGCTAAAGGCGATTGGCCGCATCCTGGATAAATTGGAGTCGCTGCATTTTTCGCAGCTTTCGGCAGCCCTTGTACGCGAATCACCGGCCCTGGTCGAACTTCGACAGCTGCAGCTGGTCGCGCCCGGTCTGCGCCTGCAGGGCGAGGGGCGAGTGACCATGCAAAAGCAGGGGTCCTTGCTGGACAGCCCGCTTCGTGCCGAGGTCGATCTCGCCACCCGGCAAGACCTGACGATTCTGTTCGACGGTATGGGGTTACTGCGAGAGCAGGCCGATGCGCAGGGCTACCGTTCCCTGACCAGGACGCTGCAATTTACCGGCACGCTGGCTGAGCCAGACACCGCCGATTTGTGGGAGATGCTGGATGAAGCGGCCGAAAATTCTCGCGGTTTCTTTGGTATGGGCCTGCGCACCATCAACCGAAAAATACACAAGCAGCAGGCCCGCCAGGCGCAGCAGTAGGCTGTCGTATAACACTTATTGCCTCGAGCGCAGAGCGGAGTATAGTGACGAGGGTCTAACACAAACACTTAAAGGAGCGGGTAATGGAGGCAGTAGCGGGACAGGACGAGATATTTGGTGCGCTAAAGAAAAACTGGGGTTGGATGCTTGCCCTGGGTATCGTCATGCTTGTATTGGGCACGATAGGCCTTGGCATGACAGCGCTACTGACCGAGGTCAGTGTACTCTACTTTGGTATTTTACTGCTGATTGGTAGTGGTATCCAGTTTGTGCAAGTCTTTCGCGGCGAGGGCTGGAAGAGCAGACTATGGCATCTACTGATTGCGTTTGTCTATCTTGCCGGCGGTATCGCGGCGATAACTGACCCGGTGATTGCGGGCATGACCCTGACCCTTCTTATCGCCTGGGCGCTCATTGTCATCGGTATATTGCGGCTGTTTATTGCTATACAACTACGTGGCACCAGCGGCTGGGTATGGACCTTGCTCGGCGGCGTCGTAAGCATCGCGCTGGGCGTTATGATTATGAACCAGTGGCCGCTGTCGGGTCTGTGGGTGATCGGCCTGTTCGTGGCCATCGAGATGATTTTTGCCGGCTGGTCGCAAATTATGATTGCCCTGGCGGCGAAGAATTACCACGCGCAAGCCGTAGTGCCTGGTCAGGTGAGTGCGTAATGTACGGTGGGATGCAGGCTTGAGCGGCGCCCATCTGAGCGATGCTCGACTAGGAAAAGTTCATCGCCTCTTTCCATCGCTGGATCTCGGCGATACGTTGCTTGAGGCGTGCCGCTTCGGTGTGGTCATCACCCACGGTTTGCAGGGCGTAGTTTAGCTGTCGGATCGCCTGGTCGGGCTGGCCCATAAGCACGAAATATTCGGCCCTGGCCTGGTGGAGGCCGATGATATCACCGGTGAGTCCGCGAATTTCAGCCAGCTCATACCATAATTGCGGGTCGGTGGGGCGCCTCTCGCTCTGCGCGGTCAATACCGCCTCTGCGCCCTTTTTGTCACCGGCGCGGAGCAGGGCCTGGTAGTAACTCATCGTCAGCGGGTAGTTGTCGGGGTTGTACTCGAGCTGGCGTTCCAGCAATGCAATTGCCTGCCGCGGTTTACCCGCGGCGACCCACAGCTCGCTTTGCGCCACCAGGTAAGTGATGCGGTCGGGGTCATTCTCGAGTAGTAGATCCAGCTCGCGCTGCGCTTCTTCCAGTCTTACCGCTTCTGTCAGTGCAAGTACCAGCCCGTAGCGATGGGCATTGGCGTATTTGGGGTCGTCCTTGATTTCAGTTCTAAAGCGTTTAATCGACGCATTGACATTTTTCTCGAAGTAAAATTGAACCCGGGCCTGCATCAAGTGATATTCAAAATTGTCCTTCGGCTGGCGTTTGGGGTAGCGGATCGCGCGGCCGCGTGCGTCCGAGATGCGACGCTCGGTGACGGGGTGGGTCAGCAGGAACTCCGGTGGCCGGCTGTAGTAACGCGATGACCGTTGCATCTGCTCGAACATCGTCGCCACCGACATCGGATCCAGGTCTGCATTGACCATGGTGAGCATGCCGATGCGGTCGGCCTCCTGCTCATTTTGTCGACTGTAGCGCAGTTGGGCTTCCATCGCGGCCGCCTGGGTGGCCATGATCGCGGCCATCCCGGCGTCGCCGCCGGCCGTGGCGGCGATGACCAGCGCGCCCAGCAGTGCCGCCAGGTTGGTGATGGATGAGCCTTTTTGCTTTTCCACGCTGCGGGCGAAGTGCCGTTGGCTTAAATGCGCCAATTCGTGTGATAGAACCGAGGCCATCTGGTCTTCGTTCTGGGCATATAGAAACATGCCGTTGTGGACACCGACCACACCGCCGGGTACGGCGAATGCATTCATGGATTTGTTGTCAACCACCACCAACTCGAGTCGGCGATCCTTGAGTTGGCTGTAACTCGCCAGGTTGTAGATGAGGTATTCCAGGTAGTCCGTGAGCAGGGGGTCGGAAATAACCGGGGCCTGGTTGCGAAAAGCCATCAACCAGCCACGGCCCAGTTGGTACTCCTGCTGGCTGGAGAACATACTGGAACTGGCATCGCCCAGGTCCGGAATCTTCAATTCACTGCTGACCGACGCTGCCTGGGGGTGGTAGATCAGGCCCGCAATACTGATTGCGGCGATTGCGAGGATTTTTACGGAACGGCAGGTGACAGCCTGGTTCGCTTTACATGTGTGTTTATTGCACATGGGGTTACTGTAGCGCCTTTGTGCCATACTGGAAAGCGGCCGGGGCATGATGGCATCGGCCCGGCGTTTTGGTCTCCCTTTCCTGTCGCACTAAATGTGATAGCATACCAGCCCTTTATTGGGTTCGCTGTCGAGTTTTTCAATGCCTCAGGAACTGGATGCCACCGGCCTGGATTGCCCACTGCCGTTACTTAAAGCCAAACAGATGTTAAATAAACTGGCTACCGGGGAAAAGCTCCGGGTTCGGGCTACCGATTCGGGCTCGGTGCGGGATTTTCGTGTTTTTTGCCAGCTCAGTGGCAATAAATTATTGGAATTTTCTGAGTTGGATGGCGTCTATAGCTACCTGTTACAAAAACAATAGTCGTACAAACATGTACCGTGGCCCATGTCCGATGTGCCTTGAGCCCGGCGATGATTAACGACGGAATTGCGTGTCTATGCTGAAAGTCTTCAATCGTTGGTATAACCAGATTTTTTTCGACGAGGAATCGCTCATCCTCCTGCTGTTGATTGCGGTGGGTCTGGTGTTGATGGTGACCATGGGCGATATTCTCGCGCCTTTCGTTGCCAGTGCCATTGTTGCCTTCCTGCTGCAGGGTTTGGTGTCAACCCTGCGGCGCTGGGGGCTGCCGCGTTGGGCGGCTCTGTGGTTGACGTATCTATTGTTTATCGGCGTATTCCTTACCATGCTGGTGTTTATCATGCCCCTGGTATGGCGCCAGCTGGCAGCCCTGTTTAACGAGCTCCCTGGTATGGTGTCGGCAGTTCAGCAGGGCTTGCTGGGGCTTCAGGAGTCTTTTTCCGACATTGTCAGCGAGGAGCAGTTGGCAGAGTGGAGCACGATGGCCGGCTCCGAAGTCAGCCGGCTTGGCCAGTGGCTGTTCGCGATGTCGGTCTCTCAGTTGCCCAACGTCGTCGGCATACTGATCTACGTGGTCCTGGTGCCCATTCTGGTGTTTTTCATGTTGCTGGACAAGGATAAGATACTGGCCTGGATTTCGGCTTTCCTGCCGGCAGAGCGGCCGCTAATGCGCAAAGTCTGGCTGGAAATGAATGACCAGGTGGCGAATTACGCACGGGGTAAAGCCATTGAAATCCTCCTGGTAGGGGTTGCGACTTATATCGCTTTTGCGGTGATGGGGCTCCACTACGCCGTATTGCTCAGCCTCCTGGTGGGCGTATCGGTGCTGGTGCCCTACATCGGCGCGGCGGTGGTGACGATACCCGTAGCCATGGTCGGCTTTTTTCAGTGGGGCTGGACCGGCGAATTTTTCTACCTGATGCTGGTATACGGCATTATTCAAGCGTTAGACGGCAACGTGTTGGTGCCGTTGTTATTTTCCGAAGCGGTCAACCTGCACCCCATCGCCATTATCCTGGCGGTATTGCTGTTTGGCGGTTTCTGGGGGTTGTGGGGTGTGTTTTTTGCCATTCCGCTGGCCACCCTGATCAAAGCCCTGCTTCAATCCTGGCCCCGAAATGGGTCGCAAGCTGTAAAGACGGTAACTGAATGAGAAAAACCTACGCACTGATCGGCCTGCTGGTCCTGTCCCTGGGCCTGCTTTCTTGCCAGACAAGCTCCTCCGGCCCCGATGCGGTTTCGGAACATGTCGTGGTCGTGCAGAGCCCGAATGATCGCCGCGCTTACGAATATTTCGAACTGGACAATCGTCTGCGGGTGCTGGTGATATCCGACCCGGAGGCGAAAAAAGCCGCGGTCAGCCTCGACGTGGCTACCGGCAGTAAGGATGATCCGCAGGCACGTCAGGGCCTGGCTCACTTTCTGGAACACATGCTGTTCCTGGGCACAGAAAAATATCCCACCGCAGGGGAATACCAGGAGTTTATTTCTACCCATGGCGGCCAGCACAACGCCTATACCAGTTTTGAAAATACCAACTATTTTTTCGACATCGACACTCCCTACCTGGCGCCGGCGCTGGATCGCTTTAGCCAGTTTTTCGTCAGCCCGCTGTTTACCGCGAAATATGTCGAGCGCGAAAAGCACGCGGTGGAGTCCGAATATCGCGCGAAGTACAAGAGCGAGGGGCGACGGGGGCTGGATGTTTTCAGGGAGGTCATAAACCCGGAGCATCCGTTTGCCCGGTTTTCTGTCGGCAGCCTGCAAACCCTGGCCGACACTCCGGACTCGACGGTAAGGGATGAACTGCTGGCGTTTTATCGTAATAACTACTCCGCCAACCGGATGACCCTGGTGTTGCTCGGCAACGAATCGACAGCCGATCTGCGGAGTATGGTGGAGCAGCGCTTCAGCGCGGTTCCCGACCACGAGCTCGAGTCTTTGGATATCACCGAGCCGCTGTTCGATAAGGGCACACTTCCCGCGAAGCTCTATGTCACTCCGGAGCAGAACATGCGAGTTCTGGATCTGGTGTTTCCCGTCGCCGATCCCAGGGCGTATTGGCAGGCCAAGCCGATACATATGATCGCGGATATTATCGGCCACGAGGGGGAGGGCAGTTTGTTGCAGTATCTCAAGCAGCGCGGCTGGGCGGAAAGCCTGTCGGCCGGGGCGGGTCTCGAGTACGACGGAGGCGCGGCGCTGAACCTGTCAGTCAAGTTGACGGAGGCCGGATACGCCGCCAGGAATGAGGTCGTGATCGCCGTGTTTCAGTTGATCGACCGGATGAAGAAGGAGGGCATCAGCCGGCAGCGCTTTGACGAGCAGCGCAAGATCAGCGAGATTCAGTTTCGCTACCAGGATAAGAGCGAGAACATCCACTATGTCATGGGCCTGGCGACGGCAATGCGCTTGTATCCAGCGGCGAAGGTACTCGAGGCACCCTATGAATTCAGTGATTACGATCCACAACTGTATCGAGAGTACCTGGCGCAATTGCGACCCGACAATGTCCTGCTTACGGTGACGGGTCCCGGTCTGCCGGCAGACAGGCAGTCCCACTGGTACCAGACGCCCTACAGCCTGGAGCCCGTGGCCCCGGATCAATTGGAAACGTGGCGGGAAGTCGCTATCAATCCGTCAATTGACTTGCCCGCACCGAATCCGTTTATTCCGGATCAGTTCGAGCGTCTGGAGTCGCCCTATGCCGACAGTAAACCGCGCCAGTTAGACGATGGCAAAGATCTTCGGCTGTGGTTTGGCGACGATGAGGAATTCACGGCGCCCAGGGCAAGTTTACGGATTGGCTTCTTCAGCCCGCTGGCCAATGACAGCGCACGCCACGCCGTATTGTTAAACCTATACGCGGCGATGATTGCCGATAGCCTCAATCCGAAGCTCTATCCCGCCCTGCTGGCAGGATTTAGCCCGCGTCTTTCCGCGAGTCGCCGCGGCCTGCACCTGGGCATCGACGGTTTCAGCGACAAACAGCCTCGCTTGCTGGATGCGATGCTGGAAGAGCTGCAACACGCTCCCCTGGATGGACGGCGTTTTGCCGATATCAAGCGGGAACTGATGCGTAATTGGCAAAACAGCGTGCGGCAGCCGCCCTACCAGTATTTGCCGATGGCCTTGCGGAGCGTTATGTACACTCCCTACTATAACGAGGACGAAAAACTTGCTGCCGCCGCCGATTTGACCGTGGCCGACCTGGAACAATACCGGCGTGAATTCCTCGAAAGGATACGTTTTGATGTCCTCACTTACGGTAATACCAGTGTTGCCCAGGCGAAAAGCCTGCGGAGGACGCTGGGGCCGTTGCTGCGCCGCGTGAAGGGGCCGGTCGAGTTGCCCGGGGTGGAATTGGCTGCGCTGCAAGCCGGCAGTCGATGGCACTATCCGGTCAGCCTGGATCACAGTGATGCGGCGATTGTCTACTATGTCCAGGGCGCCGGTGACGACAATCACCAGCGCGTACTAATGGGGCTCACCGGGCAGATAATTCGCACGCCATACTATCACTCCCTGCGTACGGAACAACAATTCGGCTACGTGGTGTATGCCGCTACCACGGTGTTGGAGCGCACACCCGGCCTGAGCTTTATCGTCCAGTCCCCGACAGCGGACGCCGCCACCCTGGTTGCGGCCAGCGATAAGCTTATGGGCGAGTTCCTGCAAACGGCCGAGACCATGGAGCGCGATGAATTCGAGCAGCACAAGACTGCTCTGCGAAGTATGATCAATCGCCCGCACAAGAACCTGGCTGGCGAAGCGAGCTTCTACTGGCAGCAAGTCCTGCAGGAATACTTCGAATTTGATCGCAGGGAGCAACTCACCGGGGCACTGGATGCGCTGGAACTGGAGCAATGGCGTGGATTTTATAAGGACAATTTCACGCCACGTCCCGCACGTGCCGTGATTGTCACCCAATCCGGAGACCACGATGCGGAATCGGGCGCCTGGCGTGACACGGAGCTTATCGAAGACCCGGCAGTGTTCAAGCGGGGCCAGCCACAGCGCCGCTATCCCTGACAAGATCCCTGACCGGCGCCGGCTGACTCCGGGCGGCGAGAGACGTGCGGATGAAAATAGTTAGCCACCTCGAATTGCCAGGCCTGGCGCAGAAAATTGCCCAAATCGCGCCTGGTGTAGAGCTGTTGCACTTGCCGGCCGATGAGCCGGTGTCCGGAAACCTGAGGGCCGATGCCTTGCTGACCTCGGTTCTCGGTGGCGACAACCTGCCGCAAATATTACGCCCCGCCCACGGAATTCGTTGGGTTCATGTTTATGGTACCGGGGTCGACCAGTTTCCCGTGCACGCGGTGCGCCATGCCGAACTGACTTGTTCCAGGGGTGCCTCCTCGGTGGCTATTGCCGAGTGGACCATGGCGATGATTCTCTCCGCTGCCAAGCGCCTGCCGGACAACTGGCTGGATCGACAACCCGAGCACTGGTATTTCGCCGACACCTCGCCGCTGCAGGGGAAGTGCCTCGGGTTCCTGGGCTTTGGCTCTATTGCACAGCAGGTCGCTCGTCGGGCACAGGGTTTTGATATGCGGCTGTGCGCCCTGGTGCGGCGCCCGCGCCAGGCGCAAATTGAGAACGGTGTCACATTTGTCGACAATTTATCGAAATTGCTGGCGTGCTGCGATCACCTCGTGCTGGCGGCGCCGGCGACACCCGCCACACACCATATACTCAATCGTGACAGCCTGGCCCGGGCCCGGCCAGGCCTGCACATCGTCAATGTGGCTCGCGGATCGCTACTGGATCAGGAGGCCCTGCGTGTGGCGCTGGACCAGGGACCGATCGGGCTGGCCAGCCTGGATGTGGTGGAACCGGAGCCGTTGCCGGCGGGGCACTGGCTATATCAGCACCCCAAAGTACGACTGAGCCCGCATATTTCCTGGAACTCACCCGGCGCCGTTGCCAATATGGAATCGACGTTTCTCGACAACCTTGCTAGATTTGTTGAAGGCAGGCCCTTATTGGGCGTGGTGGATTCCCGTCAGGGATACTGAACCTCGCACCCGGTGACGGTCGATAATTGAAAAAACAAGCGGTGTCGATGGTGAGAAAAACCCGGCGACGTCTCTTCTTCAAAGGGGCAGGGCAACGCATATGCGATTGACTCATGCATTGATCGTGGACGATTCGCGCACCTCGGCGGCATTGCTGGGGAAGATGCTGGCGCGCAGCGAATTGAGCAGTGATAAGGTGGATTCGGGCGAGGCTTGTATGAGTTACCTCGCCGACGCCAGTCCGGACATCATATTTATGGATCACATGATGCCGGGAATGGATGGATTCGAGGCCGTCAAAGCGATCAAACAACAGCCGCGGTTGGCGGCTATCCCCATTGTAATGTACACATCCAAGGGTGGTGACATGTACCACGGGCAGGCGCGGGCGCTGGGAGCGATCGGCGTCCTGCAAAAGCCCGCCACTGAGCAGGATGTGGTCATTCTGCTGGAGCACCTGGTAGAGGAAGCGGATCCGGTCTCTTCCCCGCTACTGGATGCGGGGGATGCATCCAACGACCCGATGAACCCGGCACCGAGAGTGAACAATGCGCGCATGGCCGCGGGTGATGCGCCGGCACTGCCGGGTTGGGCGTCGGCAAAGGATGCGGTAGCCAACGATTGCAGGGTCTCACGCCAGGAGCTCGAGCACGCACTAGTGGTCGATGATTCGCGAACCTCGGCGGCCTTGTTGGCGAAAATGCTGGGTCGCCACGGCCTGAGCGCCGACAAGGTCGATTCGGGAGAATCCTGCCTGGACTACCTGGCCGGCAAGCGCCCCGATATTATTTTTATGGATCATATGATGCCGGGCATGGACGGCTTTGAGGCCGTCAAGGCGATTAAGCGTCAATCGCGCCTGGCCGCAATTCCCATCGTTATGTATACCTCCAGGGGTGGTGAAATGTATATCGGCCAGGCCCGTGCGCTGGGTGCGGTGGGTGTGCTGGAGAAGCCGGCGACGGAAGACGCACTGGTAGAGATCATCGAGGAGTTGCAGCCGGACACCGCGCAGCCCGTGGTTCGGCAATTGGATGTCGAGCAGGTGGAGGCGATACCCGAGGTCGAGCCGGAGCCCGCGTTGCCGAAACCGGGAGTGCCCCCGATGCGGGATGGACAGGCGGCCTCCTGCTTGCCCTCGGTTGAGAGCCTTCGAGCCCGGCGTCAAACGCGCCGCTCCAGGCGCAGGCTATTATTGACTGGCCTGCTGGCGCTACTGGCCCTGGCCGGCTGGATGTGGGCCTCCTCCGGCGAGGATGAGTCTCTCGACCAGCAGGAGTTGCTCGGCGCCCTGTCCAGGCTGGGCAATCAGCAGCAGCAGTACGAATTCAACGGTATTCCCTTTGATGATCACCGCTATGAGGTGCTGCGTGAGATCGTGCGTGTCCTGCAAATTGCCGGCATCGGCGCTGAGATCGAGCTTCGTGCCCACGTCGGTGAGTTTTGCCGCATCTATGCGGACACCGGCAGAGCCGTATTGCCCGGCACGGAGTTGCAAATTGAACAGTGCGATATGATCGGTTACGAGCCCGGTGAAGCCCAGGCCCTGTCCAGCAGTCAGTCGCTGAATTTCCGCCGCTTCGTCGAGAAGGTCAACCAGGAGGCGGGTGATATCCGCATCAAACTGGTGCCGGTGGGAATTTTCGAACCCGTGGCAGCCTATCCCCCGGGCACGGAAATCACCATGGCCGACGAATGGAACCGAATAGCCGCGCGCAACCAGCGGGTGGAGCTTGTCCTGCGGCCCGAGCCGACAGCCCTTCTATAATCACACCGGCCTTGTGGTTTATCGCCTACGGCTGAATACTATCCGCTAAGTTTTTGATTTATTGCCTGAAACGTGTAGAATTTTCCCGGTTAGCCCGGCCATTTCAATCAGTGAGCTGATTGGATACGGTCGCAAGTAGTAGCATCTCACTATCGCCTGGTCCGACGGGTGTGTTCGCTGGCTGTTCGAACCGGGCAGGTGATCTCTCATGATCGCTGTAAGAAAGGGGTATTTGCATGCACGATGATATCGATCCCGTCGAGACCAGGGAGTGGCTGGATGCACTGGATTCACTGGTCGATAGCGCCGGCAAGGGGCGCACCGCCTATCTTCTGTTAAAGTTGTCGGAACGTGCCGTTGACCTGGGTGTTGAGCTGCCGTCGGCCATTACCACGCCCTATCGCAATACTATCTTGCCGACCCAGGAAAAACCCATGCCCGGCGACCTGTTTATGGAGCGCCGGATTCGCTCGTTGATTCGCTGGAACGCGCTGGCCATGGTTATGCGAGCTAACGATAACGATGAGGGGCTGGGTGGCCATATCTCATCCTTCTCCTCCAGTGCCACTCTGTACGATGTTGGTTTCAATTACTTTTTCCGCGGCTCGGACGATGAGCGGCTGGGCGACCTGATCTATTTCCAGGGCCACAGTGCGCCGGGCATCTATGCACGCTCCTATCTCGAGGGTCGCCTGGATGAGGAGCGGCTCGACAACTATCGCCGGGAGGTGGACGGTCAGGGCTTGTCTTCCTATCCCCATCCATGGCTGATGCCCGACTACTGGCAATTTCCCACCGTTTCGATGGGGCTTGGCCCGATCCAGGCGATCTTCCAGGCCCATATCATGAAGTACCAGGCCAGTCGCGAACTGGTGGATCACCGCGACAGGAAGGTCTGGTGTTTCGTCGGCGACGGCGAAACCGATGAGCCGGAAAGTCTCGGCGCGATCGCCCTGGCGGGCAGGGAACATCTCGATAACCTGATATTCGTCATCAACTGCAATTTGCAGCGCCTGGACGGGCCGGTGCGAGGCAACGGCAAGATTATCCAGGAACTCGAAGGCGTGTTCCGCGGTGCCGGCTGGAACGTGCTCAAGGTCGTCTGGGGGCGGCGCTGGGACTCCCTATTGGAGAAAGACCAGACCGGTTTGCTGCAGCGGCGCATGGATGAAGTGTGCGATGGTGAGTTGCAAAACTATAAAGCCAACGGCGGGGCCTATACCCGCGAATACTTTTTCGGCAAGTATCCCGAATTACTGGAGTTGGTTGCAGACTTGTCCGACGATGACATCATGTATCTCAATCGCGGTGGCCACGACCCGTATAAACTATACGCGGCTTATTACCAGGCGAGCAAGCACACCGGGCAGCCCACGGTTATTCTCGCCCAGACGGTCAAGGGCTATGGGATGGGGGCGGCCGGCGAGGCGCAGAACGAAACCCATCAGCTTAAAAAGCTCGACATCGACAGTTTGCGCGCATTTCGTGATCGCTTTGGCGTACCCATCTCCGATGATGAGTTGGGTCATGTTCCCTACTACCGGCCCTCGCCCGATAGTCCGGAAATGGTCTATATGCGCAAGCAGCGGGAGAAGCTCGGCGGGTATATTCCCCGGCGCCAGGCAGATTTCGAGTCACTCACGGTACCCGCCCTGGACGCGTTTGAAACCCAGCTTAAAGGCAGTGGCAAGCGCAGTATTTCCACCACCATGGCCTTTGTCCGGATGCTGTCGACATTGACCAAAGACCGTGAAATCGGCGCTCGCGTGGTGCCCATCGTGCCGGATGAAGCGCGCACTTTCGGCATGGAGGGTATGTTTCGCCAGCTGGGTATTTACTCCTCGGTGGGGCAGCGTTATACCCCCCACGATGCTGACCAGATCATGTTCTACAAGGAGGACAAAAAGGGCCAGATACTGGAAGAGGGTATCAACGAGGCGGGTTCACTGGCTGCCTGGCTGGCCTGCGCCACGTCCTATAGTACTAACCATTATGTCATGGTGCCGTTTTACATTTTCTATTCCATGTTCGGTTTTCAACGGGTTATGGATTTGATCTGGGCAGCCGGCGATGCCCAGGCGAGGGGTTTTTTACTCGGTGGGACAGCCGGTCGCACCACCCTGAACGGCGAAGGGCTACAGCACCAGGATGGTCACAGCCACCTGATGGCCAATATGGTGCCAAACTGCAAATCCTACGACCCGGCCTATGCCTACGAGCTCGCGGTTATCCTGCAGCACGGCCTGGAGCAGATGTACCAGCACAAGGCCAACTGCTTTTATTACATAACATTGCAGAACGAAAACTATACCCACCCGAAAATGCCCATTGCTTGTGTCGATGGAATTATTCGCGGTATGTACCGGCTCGAAACGGCGCGACCCGGCGCGAAGCTTAAAGTTCGGCTGCTGGGCTCGGGCTCCATCCTTGGTGAAGTGAGAGCGGCGGCTGAGCTACTGCGCGAAAACTACAGTGTCGATGCCGATGTCTGGAGCGTGACCAGCGTCAACCAGCTTGCCCGCGACGGCCACGATTGCCAGCGCTGGAATATGCTTCACCCCGAGGAGGAGGCCAGGGTCTCCTACCTGTCCACGCAACTGGACGCCGAGGGAGGGCCCGTGATTGGCGCAACCGACTATATCAAGGCTTATCTCGACCAGTTGAGCCCCTTTATCCCCGGGCAATTTGTTTCCCTGGGCACCGACGGTTACGGACGCAGCGATACCCGCGCCAAGCTGCGGAGCTTTTTTGAGGTCGATCGCTATTTTGTCGTGGTTGCCGCACTGAAGGCCCTGGCGGACCAGGGGGCGCTGGAGCCGGCGCTGGTCGGCAAGGCATTGAAGGACTTTGGGATTAAATCGGAGCGTCCGAATCCGCTGTACAGCTAGTGGGGGCGGAGTGCGAACGCAAGGGTACTCATGTGAGTAACAAAACAATATCAATCCCGGATATGGGCGGCGCGGAAAACGTCGAAGTCGTCGAGGTCATGGTCTCCGCCGGGGACGATATCCAGCTTGACGATGTCCTTATCGTGCTGGAGTCAGACAAGGCATCCATGGAAATCCCGAGTCCCCACGCGGGCAAGCTGCTGTCTGTCGACGTAAAAACCGGTGATACGGTTTCCGAGGGAGATGTCTTCGCTCATATCGAGGCGGCCGGGGCGGAGCCGGCAACGGTGGAGGAGGCCCCCGCGGGGCAGTCGGTGGATACCACAACAGGGGCGTCGCCCGAGCCAGTGGAAGCCCCCGTCGAGGCGGAGCCCGAAGCCGGGCCAGGTCTCGCGGCGGTATCGGCGGTCGATGTGCAAGTGCCGGAACTCGGCGGTGCCGAGGACGTCGAGGTGATCGAGCTGGTGGTAAAAGCGGGGGACGAACTATTGGCCGGCGACACCATGCTGGTACTGGAGAGCGACAAGGCCTCGATGGAGGTACCGGCACCGCGGGCGGGGCGCGTCACCGAGGTGTACTTGCAGCTGGGCGATAAAGTCGGCGAGGGAGCTAACATTCTCGGTTTGCTGCCCGCGGATGGAGAGCTTGCGCCGACACAGGGAACAGATGCTGCAAAGCGTGAAGTCGATGCCGACGTCGCAGTTCAACCCCCGGCAGTAGCAAAACCGGACGCGGAAAAGCCAGGCGGGGTAACAGTGCCCGAATCCGCTGTACAGCGCTCTGCGGCTACCCTCCACGCGGGACCGGCGGTGCGCAAACTGGCCCGTGAATTTGGTGTCGATCTCACAGCAATTCATGGCTCCGGCGCACATGGCCGCATTTTGAAGGATGATATCCAGGCATATGTCGCGGGACGGCTGGCAGTGCCCGAGCCGACATCCGGCCCGGGAATCGAGCCCATCCCCGAGGTCGACTTCTCCCGCTTCGGCGAGATACGGGTCGAGCCCATGAGCAAGGTTCAGAAAATCATCGCGGCCAATATGCATCGCAGTTGGCTCAACGTTCCCCGCGTAAGCCAGTTCGATGAGGTCGATATCACCGCGCTGGAAAAGTTTCGCGCCGGCATGAAGGCGGGACTCGCCGACCAGGGTGTCAAGTTGACGCCCTTGCCGTTCCTGCTCAGGGCCTGCGCTACAGCATTGCGCAAAAACCCGATGCTCAACGCGTCCCTGCACAGTGACGGGGAGCACCTGGTGTACAAGGAATACGTGCACATCGGCCTGGCGGTCGATACCCCGGCGGGTCTGATGGTGCCGGTAATTCGGCATGTCGATCGCAAGAGCTTACTGGAGCTGGCGACGGAGACGGCCGAATTGGCAGCCCTGGCCAAGGCGCGCAAACTGAAACCCGAGCAAATGCAGGGAGCGTGCTTTACCATCTCCAGCCTCGGCAATATCGGTGGCACCGGTTTTACGCCGATAATAAACCCGCCGGAGCTGGCCATCCTCGGCGTATCCCGGCTGGCGGTCAAGCCGATCTGGAACGGTAAAAAATTCAAACCACGAAAGATGTTACCTTTGACCCTGGCCTATGATCACCGGGCGATCAATGGTGCAATCGCCGGCCGCTTTATGCAGGATATCGCTGCAATACTGGCCGATGTCCGGCGTCTGTTGCTCTGAGTCGGTGCCGCCAATACGCAAAAGGGAAAAACCATGAGTATCCATAAAGTTCTCACCCTCCTGATCTGGCTTGCCGGCATCGTTGCCTTTCTGATTCCCTCTGACTCCAATATCGCGTCCATTCTCAAAGTGGTGGTGCTTTTTTTGATCGTCGCACACGCGATCGAAGTTGCGGTGTTCTGGAAGGTATTGAATAAGGCGCCGGGCTCATTGGCGGGACACGTGTTCAGCACCATGCTGTTCGGTTTATTTCACATCGGGCCATTGAAGAAAGTGCAGGAGTCCGCAGTCACCCGGTGACGCCGTTTGCTAACAAGCCACGCATTGAACGGTCATCACCAGCACCAGCAAAGGAGTAGGGCGAGATGACAGGGTCAAAGATAGATTCGGCTGTGTACAGCGGTTCGGTGCTGGGCCATCGGGGCGAACCTATTTATTCCGGCGCCATGAGCTTTATGCGCAGAAACTACAGCCGCGAGCTGGATGACCCGCAGCTCGACGTGGTGGTGACCGGGATACCCTTCGATCTCGCCACCACGCACCGACCCGGCAGCCGATTCGGACCGGCGGCCATCCGCGCCGCATCGGCCAACCTGGCCTGGGAGAAGGCGCGCTGGCCATGGGGATTCAACGCCTTTGATCATCTTGGCGTGATCGATAGCGGTGACCTGCTGTTCGAATCCGGTCAGCCGGCTTCACTGGTGGCTGAGCTCCAGGCGCACGCGGCCCGTGTGCTGAAGGCTGGTAAATCCATGCTCACCCTGGGCGGTGATCACTATATTGCCCTGCCTTTACTGCGAGAGCATGCGCGCAAGTTCGGGCCGCTCGCGTTGTTGCATTTTGATGCTCACACCGACACCTGTGCCGAAGGTTTCGAGTACGACCATGGCGGGATGTTCCACCAGGCGATGCAAGAGGGGCTGCTGCTGGCGGAGCACTCGGTTCAAATTGGTATTCGCACCGACTACGATCGCGGCAATCACCCCTTTACAGTGCTCGATGCCGCCTGTGTAAACGACCATGGCGCGGGGTCGGTTCTGGAGGAGGTGCTGGGGATCGTCGGCGACAAACCCTGTTATCTCAGCTTCGATATCGATTGTCTCGACCCGGCTTTTGCCCCGGGCACCGGTACGCCGGTATGCGGTGGTTTATCCACCGATACGGTGCTCAAGATCTTCCGCGGGCTGGGCAGCCTGGATCTGGTCGCAATGGACCTGGTGGAAGTGGCGCCGGCCTACGATCACGCGGAAGTGACCTCGCTGGCGGCGGCGACAATCGCCCTGGAGTACCTTTACGTGTTAGCGGCGAAGAAAATAGCGCCCACCGGCCGTCTTTGACCAGGGGACGCAGGTGAATAAACGCTGCAGTTGGTCCAATGGCTCGGCGCTATACCAGGCTTATCATGACCAGGAGTGGGGCGTGCCGCAGCACGATGACCAGGTGTTGTTTGAGTTTCTGGTTCTCGAGGGCGCCCAGGCCGGGCTGAGCTGGTCGACGATTCTCAACAAGCGGAGCGGATATCGGCGGTTGTTTGACGGCTTTGATGTGGAGAGTGTCGCCCGCTTCAGTGACCGAAAAATAGAACAATTGTTAGAAGATCCGTCGATTGTGCGCAACCGCGCCAAAGTTAACTCGGCGGTGGGAAATGCCAGGGCGTTTATCGAATTGCAAGGAGAATACGGCTGTTTCGACGCCTATATATGGCAATTTGTCGACGGCCGCCCGATCCAGAATCGATGGAAAACCCTGGCTGAGGTGCCCGCCAATACCCCGCTATCCGACGCCATGAGCGTGGATTTAAAAAAACGCGGTTTCAAATTCGTCGGCACCACCATCTGCTACGCCTTCATGCAGGCAACCGGCATGGTCAATGACCATACTGTGGATTGTTTTCGGCACCTGGAATGCCGGAAAATGGGCGTTAAGGCGCAAAAGCCGACCCGGGGCTGAGTCGCCCTTATATGCCCAGAAACGATGTCCCATAACGTCATTGTATATGGCCCCATCGCGTGGTTTTATAGGCCGTTTCCTAATTGATGGGCACGCGCTATGAACCAGGACATTCTGCTCGATGTGCAAGACGGCATCGGCACGATCACCTTTAACCGCCCCGACGCCATGAATACCTTCACCAACGGCATGATGGAAGGCCTCGGTGATGCCTATCGCCGCTGTGATGAGGACGATGCCGTGCGTGTGGTCGTGGTGACTGGAGCCGGCAAGGCCTTTTGTGCCGGCGCCGATATGAGCGGTGGGGGCGAAACGTTTGATACCCTGGAAGATATGGACTTCAGCTCCTGCCCGCTGAGCTTCCAGGCCTGGGACGTGCGCAAGCCGGTTATTGCCGCCTGTAATGGTCACGCCGTCGGCGTCGGCCTGGGTATTGCCACCCAGTGCGATATGCGCATCTTCGCCGAAGAGGGCAAGTACGGTTTCCTGCAGACCCGGCGCGGTGTGGTGGCTGATTTCGCCGTCGAGCATGTTCTGCCCCGCCTGGTCGGCTTCGAGCGGGCTTTCGAGCTGATTGTTCGCGCGTCGCGCTTGAGCGGCACCGAGGCATGCGAGTGGGGCCTGGCCCGTCGGGCAGTGCCGGCGGAGCAGGTATTGGCCACGGCAATGGAAATCGCAGGGGATATGGCGGTCAATTGCTCGCCGCTGGTGATGGGTATACACAAGAGGCTGCTCTGGCGCGGCCAGGATTTAAGCCGCGAGCAACTGGTCGAACTGGAAACAAGGGCATTGCATTACACCATGGGGCGCCCCGATGCGGTCGAGGGCGGGATGGCCTATTTTGAGCGGCGTCCGCCAGCCTGGGAGTCCAGCGTATCCGAAGACTGGCCAGACTGGTTATAATCCCCGACCATCCACTATTGCTAACCATATGAACCAAGGGAAAATACTATGAAGATCGATGCCTCGCTAATGTTTGACCCTGCACGGGTCGCGACCATGGCCAAAGCCCTGGAGGATGCGGGTTTTGATGGCGCCTACACATTCGAGGGGCAGAGTGACCCCTTTATTGGCCTCGCCGCGGCGGCCATGACCACGGAGCGGATGGAGTTGTTTACCTCGATTGCCGTGGCCTTCGCCCGTAACCCCATGAGCCTGGCCTATCTCGGTAACGACCTGCAGACACTGTCCCAGGGGCGTTTTATCCTGGGGCTGGGAACCCAGGTCAAGGCCCATATCGAGCGCCGTTTCTGCATGCCCTGGTCGAAGCCCGCATCGCGCATGCGGGAGATGGTGCAGGCGATAAGGGCTATCTGGCACAGCTGGGAGACGGGTGAAAAACTCCGCTTTGAAGGCGAGTTCTACCAGCACACCTTGTCCGTGCCGACCTTCAGCCCAGCGGCCAACCCCCATGGCTCGCCTGCCATCTACGTTGCCGGTGTAGGCCCGATGATGACCGAGGTTGCGGCAGAGGTGGGCGACGGCTACTTCGTTCATCCGTTTCACTCGGCGACAAGCTTCGACAACCTGTCGCTGCCGGCCTTGCAGCGGGGCCTGGACAAAGCCGGTAAAAGCAGGAAAGACCTGGTGGTATCCGCCCAGGTAGTGATAGCAACCGGGCTCGACCAGGAGGCAATGGACGGCGCGATTTTCTCCGCGCGCAGCCAGATCGCCTTTTACGGCTCAACCCCCGCCTACAAGCCGGTACTCGAAGTCCACGGTTGGGAGGGGATGCAGGCCGAGTGGACCAAAATGTCCCGGGAGGGCAAGTGGATGGAAATGGCCGGTTCGGTGACAGATGAAATGCTCCAGGCCTTTGCTATTGTCGGCACTCCCGCCGAGGTGGGCGAGCAGATTGTGGCGCGCTGTGGCGGAATCATGGACAGGGTCAGCCCGGTGATATACCAGGCGGATACGGAGTTGTTAACCGAGTTACTTGAACAAATTCGAGCAGCCGATGCGGAGAATAGCGATGGAGCTTGATCAGTTTCAGCAGGAGACCAGGGACTGGCTGGAGGCCAATTGCCCGCTGTCCCAGCGTCAGCCGGCCCGCTCGGCGGATCTGGTTTACGGTGGTCGCAAGTGTGTTTTTCCTTCAGCCGACGCGGAGCTCTGGATGCAGCGCATGGCGGAAAAGGGCTGGACCGTGCCCACCTGGGCGGTGGAATACGGCGGTGGAGGATTGAGTTCGCAGCAAGCCCGGCTGTTAAAGAAAGAGATGAAACGCCTCGGTTGTCGTACGCCTCTTCTCGGCCATGGCATCTGGATGTTGGGGCCCGCCCTGCTGGAGTTCGGCTCCGAAGAACAGAAGCGGGAGCACCTGCCAAAAATTGCCCGTGGTGAAATTCGCTGGTGCCAGGGTTACAGCGAGCCGGGAGCCGGTTCCGACCTGGCCAGTTTGCGCTGCCGCGCCGACGACAAGGGCGACCACTTCCTGGTCAATGGCCAGAAAATGTGGACCACCGACGGCAACAAGGCAGATTGGATTTTCTGCCTGGTGCGCACCGATTTCGATGCGCCGAAAAAACAGGCAGGCATCAGCTTCCTGTTGATCGATATGGACCAGCCCTCCGTCACCGTGCGCCCCATCCCCCTGATCGACGGTAACGAGGATTTTTGCGATACCTTCTTCGACAATGTCGAAGTACCCAAGGCCAACCTGGTGGGTGAGCTCAACGGTGGCTGGGGTGTGGCCAAGGCCCTGTTGGTACACGAGCGGGAAATGATGTCGCAGTTGCAGGAGTATCTGCCCGGGCTTCCCCGCTCGATAGAGGAGTATGCCCGGCAATACGTGGGTCTGGGGGGCGATGGCAAGTTGGTGGACAGTGTATTGCGTGACCGCCTGACGCAACACTTGATGAACCAGCAGGCCATGGGACTGTCTCACCAACGGGCCTATGCCGAGGGTATGGCCGGCGTGCTGGATATGCGCTCGGTATCCTACTTCAAGGCTTTTGCCACGGAGGAGGACAAGCGCGGCGCGGAGTTGATCGTCGCGTTTCTCGGCAGCAAGGGCTGGGGCTGGGAAGGAGACAGTTTCGACCAGGCCGTGGAGTTGGCTGCCACCCGTCGCTTCCTGCTGTCCAAGGTCTTTTCCATCGGTGGGGGCACGACGGAAATCCAGCTCAATCTCATCGCCAAGCAATTGGGTATGCCGGATTGATCGCGGCCTGATAGTTGTTCTCTGCCCGTCGCCCTGTCATTATTGAGAAAAAATAACCAATAGTGACGATGGGAGGTTTGCCATGGGCACGCTGCGGTATCGGATAGTTACGCCTGCCACGATGTTGGCATTGCTGGTGGCTTGTGGTGGTGAGCAAGTGCCGTCTTCCCAGTTTGCTGTGGAGGATTTTGGCGGCGGGAAGCTTGCGGTTCGTGCGCGCTGCGCGGATTACAGCGAGCAGAAAAACGCCTACTTCGGCGACCTGCACGTGCATACGGCACTGTCCAACGACGGCTATTCCTTTGGTGTGCGAGCGCGGCCGGAGGATGCCTATCGCTATGGCTTTGCCGCGGGTAGTGTCGAGCTGCCCATCAACAAGGGTGACCCATCGAGCACGCGAAGTGCCAGCATCGATCGCGCCCTCGATTTTATGGCGGTCACCGATCACGCTGAATTTCTCGGCGAACAAACCCTGTGTACCGACCCGGACAGTGGCCTGTCGGAGGCAAAATTCTGCCAGGCTTTCGAGGAGGGGGAGGGACGCAACCCGGGTTTGCTGGCAAAAATCTTCAGTCCCTTCCCCACCAGGGACAGCGAGGTTTGCGGTGATGATGGCGCCCGCTGTGCCAGTGCCGCGCTGCTTCCCTGGCATGAAACCATCGCCGCCGCCGAGAAGTGGAACAGCACCGATGGCGACTGTGCCCGGACTGCCTTTATTGCCTTTGAATACAGCTCCCATCGACTCGGTAGTAACCTGCATCGCAACGTCATCTTCCGAAATACCGTGGCGACGAAGCGGCCGATCAGTTATATCGACGCGCCGCGGGAATGGCGCTTGTGGGAAATCCTCGACAAAGAGTGTCTCGGCAGCGCAACCGGCTGCGACGCGCTGGCCATTCCCCACAACTCCAATATCAGCAATGGGCGCATGTTTGCGGTGGACTATGCCGGCGCATCGAGCGATGGGGACCAGGCGGCACGCGCTGAATTGCGCATGAAGATCGAGCCGGTGATCGAAATTATGCAGCACAAGGGCGATTCCGAGTGCCGCAACGGTATTCGCGGGGTGCTCGGCGGTGTGGATGAATTATGCGACTTCGAAAAGTTCGAGAACCTGGCCTTTACCACCATCAACGGTGAGCCCGATGTGGACGATTGCTACGATGGCCCCTTCGCCGATTATGTTCCCCACAAGGGGCCGAACTGCCTGAGTCGCAACAGCTATGTACGCTATGCTCTGGTCGAGGGTATGAAAGAAGAAGAGCGCATCGGTGTCAACCCCTTCAAGTTCGGCATCTCAGCCTCGACCGACACCCACAATGCCATCGGCGGCGGGGTGCAGGAGAAAAACTTCCCAGGCCACCTCGGCTGGGGCGACGGTACGGCGGTCAACCGTGTCAGTTACGACAGTGAAATTCCCGGCAATGCCAGCAATAATCCGGGGGGGCTGATCGGTGTGTGGGCGGAGCAAAACACCCGGGATTCCCTGTTCGATGCGATTCAGCGCAAGGAGGTGTTCGGCACCAGCGGTCCCCGCATCAAGCCACGATTTTT
>JAUXCW010000051.1 GCA_030618705.1 Gammaproteobacteria bacterium
CAATTCATTCCAGGTCAATGCTGCAGACATCGCTAGCTCTCCTGTCCGACAGGCGGGCTATCGGCCTTCGCCACCTGGTTCACGGCCAGCGATATATCGCGGTAATCGTTTGCGGCACAGGTACTCATAATGCGCTTGAGCAAGGCATAGGGAATGGACTGGTCACCCATAATCGTCACCGCTCTTCCCTTCTCCTGTTCAGCCGGCGTCAACTGCGGACGCCTGGCGGCCTGGTGTTTTAACTCCTCTTCCAGTGAGGGAATGGTCAGCCCATCCAGGCGCAGAATATCTTCCACTTTAGCCATGGGACGCCCCGCCACCAGCAAATCGGTATCGTTGACCATGACCAGCAATGTCGCGTCGGGAACCTTCTCGGCAACAGACTCGGGGAGGGTGATCGATTTGTCTTTTTGCAGCACTTCCACGTCGCCGGAATTGAGCAGCAGGAAGAACACCAGGATGGTGAATATATCCATCAACGATACGAGATTCAGCTTGGATCCGGCCTTATTGCGACTTTGATGGCGAGCCATGCGACGGGCGCGTAGAGATGTCTTCATTTCTCGCCCCTGTCTGCAAGCAACGCCGGGTCTGTGGGCGCATCGCCCAGAGCGATATCCGGAAATAATTCTGCACGTACTACCGACGCTGCCACCACTGCCTCGAATGAGCGCACGGTATCCATGGTGCCGACCAGGGTCTGGTAGTCCGTGTCCTGCTCCGCGAGAATCAGGATGTCGCGCTTCTCAATACCCTTGTCCCGGAGTTGTCGTTTGACCTCCTGTAACACGGTCGATACCAGGGCAAAATCGTGTTCGCCATTTTCATTTTGGATACGTTTGAGACGCACACCCTGGGGGTAGTTGACATCGATGTAATCCGACCGTATCACCAACTCCAGTTGCTTGTTGTCATCCTCATCGCCACCGGCGCCGGAATCCGCATCGGGCAGATTCAAATCGAGTACAGTGACGTGGGAGAACACCATACTCATCAGCAACACAGGAACCAGGATAATCATCAGGTTCATAAAGGATGTGATGTCCAGCTCTACTTCAGCCTGCCTGGCGCGCCTGAGTCTTTTCATTATAGTCAGTCGCCGGGTCTAGCTGCCGTCTGCGGAGCGGGTACGGGCCATGGCCTGTGGCTTATCGGTCAACAGGTTGAGGAACTTGACCCCGGCCATCTCCAGGCTATCGACAATTTCGGTAGTCTTGGTTTGTAACAAGGCGTGGGCCATCAACAGTGGTATGGCCGACATCAGGCCAAAGGCCGTTGTATTCATGGCCACGGAAATACTCTGTGATAACAGCGTCGCCTTTTCCGACGGATCGGCATTGGCGACCGCAGTAAACGCGGCGATCAGTCCGATAATCGTCCCCAACAGGCCGAGCAGGGTTGCCACATTGGCCAGCGTTGCCAGGTATTGGGTTCGCTTCTCCAATCGCGGCAATGCCTCCATGACGCCCTCTTCCATAGCGTACTCGATCTCATCGCGGCGCGGATTTTGCTGTAGCCGCGCAATTCCGGCGGCGATAATACGACTGATGGGCGCCTTGGTGCTCTGGGCCAACTGCATTGCGCTGGCGTATTCCTTCTTCTTCAGCATCGGCAGCATGCGATCGAAAGCCCGTCGATTGCTCATCCGCGCCCGCGTCAGGAAAAACCAACGCTCCAGTACAATCGCCATACCGACAAACAACACCAGCGCGATCGGGTACATAAAGGCCCCGCCATCCTGGAAAAAACGGGCTATCGTATTCATAAATTCCATAATGCCACCTATGTTCAGTTCGCAAACCCCTGGTGCCTGCCCGGCGCCCGAGGTATCCGTTTAACAATACTCGTTTAACTATGGGCCGGGGTGAACCAGTCCTCAAGCCGGATCACGGTAACAGTGATCCATGCAACATTTTTAGCGTAGTGCGTTTTTACTCGAACCGGGCAAATTCCTGTGCAGCAGTAGCTCCCGCTGAAAAGATTCCCGCTCGACCGGGTCCAGCAGATCATCGATTTGCGAGGAAAAGTCCTGGTACAGAGAGTCCGGGCCGTCGGCGGGCTGCCAGGGCACGATGTACAAAACCCTGGGCTGTTCCTGGTTGCCCGTGACCCGCGTACCCATCTCCACGACTTGTGCCGGGTCGCCCTTGGCCAGTGCCGCCGCCACCAGGACTAGCGCCAGCGGATTCATTGTTCCGTCTCCGATCGGGCGAGCATTTGCGGCCTGCGATTGATATCCTGCAACCATCCCGCCACACGCCGATCCGGTTCGTCCTGCAGTGCCTGGTAGGCCTCGTATTGCATCACTGCCTGGTCGAAACGACCCATATAAATGTCGTACAGCACGCCGAGGTTGAGATGGCTGTCGGCGTGGTCCGGCCAGATCGCCAGCGCCTGTTGATAGAGTCCTTCCGCCGCGGCGAAATCACCCTTATTACGCTTCAGCGCGGCCAGGTGGTTGTAGGCATCGAGGTTATTGCTGTTGACCTCGATAGCTCGCGCAAAAGCGTTTTCCGCCTCTTCCATGCGCTCGGTAGCGGCATAGACAATCCCCAGGTTGAGCCAGGGACCCGAAAGACCGGGATAATCAAGGTTGAGCTGTACCAGGCCGGCCTCGGCCTGCTCCCATTGTTTCTTCTGCATTGCCTCGACCGCCCGCCCAAACGCGGATTGGGCCTGTTTGTCTACGGGCTGGCGATCCAGCAGGTAGGGATTCTGCACCTGCTCTCCCTGGATTACAGCTAACTCATCGATCATGCTCAGCTTTTCATCCTGCGATGTGGGGCTGGAACTACAGGCCGCAAGCTGTAGTATGAGCAGACAGTACAGAGCACCGTGCCTAGTAGATATCATTGCTGTACCTCACCAGTTTCTCCGATTTCCCATAACGCGCGGGCAGCAAGGTCGCCAGTGTTCCGATACTGCGACGAACCCACTGATCGTAAACCCCGCTCCAACTGCGACGCGCATTCGCCTCATGAATATCGATGGCTTTTTCTTCAAAGGGGTAGACCTGTTCCTCGAGCAACAATTCGTACTGTTCCAGCTCCAACGCGCTCAAACCCATCGGCCTTTCCGAATCCATCAGGTCCGAACTGAGAATCGCGTACACCTCACCGATCCGGTAGCTCGCCTCGGTGACGAATTCAGCCACGCCGTAGCCGAGAACCCGCTCATAGGCAGCCAGGGTCGCTTGCATGCGAACTTTCTTGGTCTTGAGACTGCGCTTGAGGGGTAGCTGCAAGGGCACATCACGGAAATTGCGAAAGTTGTCATCGGCAAAAACAGCAGCCGACATGGCCGCCAGATAGCGCGACCGCTCACTGGCCTGCGACCCGGCACTATCGTGACTGCTCATCAGCTGCTGTAGCCAGTGCCGGCGATTCTTCCCGTCGTCCTCTCGGTGGTAGAGTTCGCTCAATTGATAACGGGCCTCGTTGGCCAGCTCAAAGGGCTGCGGCCAGCCGCCGACATACTCGGCATAGCGGGCAATGGCCAGATCCAGGGCGCCGTCTTTTTCATACAGTTCAGCGGCCATATAGAGTGACTGCCGACTGACTTCAGGATCCGGGTCCTGCGCCGCGATCAGGCTGAGTTCATCGGCGGCCTGCCGCCATTGGCCCTGCTGCTGGTGAATATGCGCCATTTTCACCGGTATGCTGGCGGCCAATTCGTGCCCCGGGTAGTCGCGCCGAAAACTATCGAATTCCCGTGCCGCTCGATCCCAGGACTCAAGCGCCATCAATTGGTTTGCACCGTCATACTGGGCCTTGACGGCGATTACAGATCCCGGTGCAACGGACGCCACGCGCAGGAAATCATCGATCGCCTGTGAGCTTTCCCCCGTCGCCAGGTGAACCTCGGCCTGCTTATAGATACTGGCGGCAAGGCGATCGACGGTTGCGCCGCGGGCCTCGTCATCGCTGCCCATGACCAGGAGTACGCTGTTATAAGCCTGTTCCGAGGCGACATAATCGGCCATTTGAAAATGGCCGTGTCCCTGTACCAACCAGGCCGTGCGAAGCAACTCGCGATCCACCGGGGCTTGTTGACCGGAAACCCGCGCCGCGACAATGACGGCGTCCCGGGCATTCCCGGTTTGCAATAATTCTTCAGCGGCGCGGGTCAGGACCGGTAGCGCCCGGGCATCGCTGGAATAGATTTCGGCAAAGCGCAGTTCGCTCTCGATCTTTTGCAATTGCCAACCGCTGAACTCCTCCGGGCTCAAGGTCGCAAGGTACTGGTCGTAGGCGAGAATGGCGGAATAGCCGGCCTCGGCCCCCTGGGTAGGATCGAGATAATCGTAAGCCACCTGTTCGTAAGCCGCGATGGCGCGAGGCAGCGCTCCCGCTTCATTCAGGCTTTCCGCCATAAGAAACACCATGGCCGGCGTGGCCTCGTCCCCGGGAAAGGTCTCGGCAAACTCGGCGTACCAGCCGGCGGCGATAAGAAACGTAGCGCCGATTTCCTCTTGCCTGGCCGGCGAGGCCGCTGCCCTGTCCCCCATCGATGGGTCGTTTTGCATGGACTGGGCAGTGGCGTGGTAGTGCTTTGCCAGCTCTTCGAGGTACTGGTGCAGGTGGGGACGGATCTGTTGCTTGACCGCGGCATCCCTTGCGGACCAGTAAGCGCTGTGAATACCGTAGTGGCGCGCAAAGGCCTCTTTAGCGGGCAGGATTTCACTTGGAAAGGAACCCGCCTGGTAGACATCGATCAGTTGCACGCTAAAACCGACGGCAAAATCGGAATCGGGATACTGCTCGACATAGGCCCCATAGGTCTCGGCACTATCACGATAACGCTGCTTCTCCAGGTAGAGCTTGCCGAGGCTGTCGTAGAGATAATGGTTGTAGGGCCGCGCACCGTGATGCGCCGTGTATTCCCCAATGGACACCGCACCGTCCAGATAGGAAAACACCAGGCTCATGACCCATAGCGTATCCTGGGTCATTTCGAGCTCGGCACGGGGCAAGTCTTCAATATCGCCGCTCGGCGGCACCGTGCGGTCGAGGACCCGGCCAAAGGACTCCAGCGATGCTTCGTAGCGAGACTGCTTGAACAAGGACCAACCGTGCATATAGATCGCGTTATCGAAGTACGAGCTGTCCTCCCCGGCCTCGATCACCGCACGATAATCACGCTCTGCAAGGGCATATCGCTGCTGGCTGAATAACATCTCCCCGTGGCGAAACATCGCCTCTGCATAGTATTCGGAGTCGGGAAACTCCAGGGCCAATCTTCCGAGCACTTCCCCGGATTCCTCTACCCGACCGTCCAACTCATAGGCCTTGGCCATCTGATAGAGCAGGCGATCATTGTCCCCTCGCTCCGGGTTAGCGGCCAACAGGGTCTGATAGAGGCTGATCGCCTCATCGAAGTAGCGCTGCGCCTGGGCCTCGTCGATCTGGCGCTGCTCGCTACGAGCCATTTCCAATCCCGCCAGGCGGCGCTGCACTTTAATCCGAATCTCCGGGTCCTTAGCGACTTCCAGCACGGCGTGATACTGCTCCAGCACCTGATCCATATCCATGTCCGGCAATTCGCGCCCTTCATCCGACACCCATACCGGCAGAATATCCCCGAGCAACGGTCCAGCGTCCCTGCGACCCGTTGAACTACAGGCGGAGACCATCGCAACCACCAGCAGGGTGGTGGCTACAAACTTCAGTTCGCTGCGGCCTGTCACCGGGAGGCCTCCCGCTGGGCCCGATCATAGAGCCTGGCTTTCGCCAGGCGGGCCTGGCTCTGATAATGCCGCAGGCGTGCCTGTTGCTCATTCAATTCGTCGACGACCATGCGGCGCAACGCCGACTCCGTCGCCTTGAAGCTTTTTTCGGTAGCGGCAATTTGTAGCTCCATGCGCCGTTCGAGGGCATCCAGGCGTAGCTTATAGGGAGCGATATCGGGCACCTCAATCACCACACCTTGCAAGCGCCGCGCCGCCGTTTCGGCGTCGGCCAGAGCCTTGTCCAGTTGCCGCAGGCGCTTGCCGGCCTGCCACTGCCACTCGTGAAATTGCTCGCTGGCCTGCCACAGCACCATGCCCCGATAGCGATCCAGACGATGCTGTTCCCCGGCCACTTCCTGACCGGCATCGTGCAATCGTGTCAATGCCTGCTGCGCCCGTTGAATACGAGACCACAGGCGCCGGGTATCGTCATCGGCTATGGCAAGCTCCGCGTCACCAGCACTCGCCCGACTCAACTGCCCGGCGAGCTGCTCACGCTGTTCGCTCAGGTTTTGTAACATGGCGGGGTAATTCGCTTTCTCCATTTGGGCCAGAATCTGTTCCCTGCGGCCCTCGCGATGTTGCAGCATCGCGCGGTAAATACCGATATTTTCCTGCCAGTAGCCCAGCCGCCTGCCAAGCGCGTCCAGATCCCGAATGTCACGTTTGTACAACTGGAAGCGGGCGCCACTGAGTAATTCGACCAGGCCGGCGAACCTGGGGTCGATGACACGGCGCCCGTCACGCACTTGCCCGGAGTTGCCCCCGACCACTGCCGGCGACAAGCGGGGACCGGAGTCGGCCCCCAGCCGATCCAGGCCGGCTCTATCCAGCCCGGCGTTAAATGCGGCGCCCCCAGAGCGAACCGGTACCAGATCCCAGGGTGTGACCCGGGAAGTGCTCAGTTGGCGGGGCTTACCGGCTACCGCAACCAGGCCATCTTCAAAATGTACCGCCGATAGAATATCCTCCGGCACAAGCCCGGATTTGAGGGTCTCGATACGGGCAATCTCCGCGGTAAAAATTGTTTCAGCGACCTCGAACTCCTGCAGTGCGGCACCCGCAGAGCCAAGTTTTTCATAGGCATAGGGCACCGCGAGGAGCGCCTCTTGTACAGCGGCGCGCCTTGGCGAGCGCCCGGCCAACACCTGCCAGGGTCCCAGCGCCTGGCCATAGTCTCCCGCCTCCGCCGCGGCCCAGCCATAACCCAGCAGGGCCTGCTCGGCAACCGGGCTGTCCAGGCGCACCAGGGAAAATCGTTGCACGGCATCGGCGTATTCGCCTTGCTTCAACAGACTATAGCCGGCCGCCGTCAAGCCCTTATCCTGAATGGCGAGGTGCTCCTCATCGGACAATTCCATTTTTGCCAGGCGGTCCATAAAATCGATACCGCGGCCGGGCTGATCGGCGCGAAGATGGGCCGCACCGAGATTGTAGTAAATATACGGCCCCCAGGCGCCGTCCTCGACCGGGCCTTCCAACGCCGACTCGGCCTGGGCCAGGTTGTCGGTACGGATGGCCAGGTTGATTGCCATTGCCTGCACCTCCTCCGCCAGGCGGGGTTCTACCTGCCCCTGGATGTTTGACAAGCTGGCTTTGGCCGCCGCCCAATCGCCACGGCGATAGCGCATGCGTCCCATATAAAACCATGCGGCATTACGCATATCCTCGCTGCCGGCATCCTGCAGGGCGCGTTCAAATATCTGCGTCCCGGTTCGGTCCATACCAAAGGCCAGGCTCATGGCACCCTTGAGCATCAAGGGGCGGTCGCCGTGGCCGACGATTCCGCCACGTACGTCTGCCACCTGCAGCTCACTCAAAGCAGCCAGGTAATCCCGTTGGAAGTAATCATAGAGGGAGACCCCGTAACGCAAATCGGATACTTGCGAGGGTTGTTTTTCCCGGGCGTGGCCCGGACCGGCCAATAACAGCGATACGCCGGTTACCAGGGTCACCGCGACAATGCGGTGAAAAAAACCAGGAACGAAGTGACCTCCCGACAAGGTCAGTCCCCCCACTCTTTGATACTGAATTCCGCCTGCTCTGAAGCCGTCGAATCGTTTATTTTCAGCTCCAGCAGTGTGGGTGAATCCGCCTTGTCGATGGTGATGGTCGCGGCCCGTTTGAAATCACGACCCTGGGGCCCCACCCCGGTAAAAAAAGCGCTCACCTCATGGCTACCGACCTTCAGGTTTCCCTGATACAGGCGCTGAATACCGCCCCGCTCGAGGGCACTGAGCTGGTGGTCTGTGTAGAGTTCACTGGCCACCAGTTTGTCATCGATCTTGATCTTGACGGCATCCAGGGTAAACCAGGTGCCCACGTCCAGTGAAAGGAACACCGTGACCTGTGTGCTGGAGGGATACAGCAGCTCCTCCTCCAGTATCAAAAGATCTCGATTGAGCGTGAGGACATCTTGTTTAAGCGTCTCGAGCTGGTCGTTTAGCCGCTCATCAGCGCTATCATCGGTGGTTGCCAATACCAGCCCCGGCCAGGCAAATACAGCGACCAGCAAACATTGGATATGGAGTTTCATAGTATTTCCCGTATGAAAAGCTGCCCGGCGTATCGAGCACGCCAGCCTTATAAAAATAGATGCGAATGACACAGCGTGAAATCGACCAGGCCACTATCGACCCCCCAATCACCGTGAATACCAACTGGTTCATGGAGTGCTTGTGAACTGAGTCCGATCACATTTAAAAACGGCACTATCGTAAAGAATTGAGTGAAATACCCCTGGAGAGGGTAAAACAGCTTGTGATCCACAAGAGCAGACATAGCCCACGCAAGCGGACACACACAAAGCCCTAGAAACCAGGAAAGCGAAAACCGCCTTTTTCCCGGATGAGTGAAGCCAGCGCGGGGTGGTACTGCTCGGCCAGGCCAAATGCCGAATCTCCCTGCTCATTGCGACGATAGGGATCACCGCCCATTTCCAGCATTTGAGCGATCAACTCGCCAGAGCCTGCATTGACCGCGTAGAGCAAGGCCGTATCGCCTTTGCTATTTTGACGGTTGACATCAACGCCGTCGCCAAGCAGGCGCAGGGCAATATCTGTGTGTCCCTTGCGAACAGCCAGCATCAGAGGCGTATTTTTTGACCGGGTAAGTGCTTCCAGGTCAGCGCCCCTCGCCATGAGTTTTTGCAGGCCGGGCATACACCCCCCACTTGCTGCAACGTGAAGTGCGCTGTAGCCCCTATCATCGGCCCTATCGAACTTGCGATCCACTTCGAGCAAGCGAGCAATCGATTGCACGTCACAGCGCTGCACTGCGTACCAGAGCGCCCCGCGGCCCTTTGCATCCCTCAATTCGGCACGGACACCCCGGCGTAACAGCGGGTCGACCAGACCGCTCATGCCCTCTTCTATCGCCAGCATAAGATAGCTTTTTCCGCCCCTGGTCTGCCGATTAAGCTCTATCATCGCCCCCAGCAATATCTCTGCCGTCTCACCGTGCTCCCCGAGAAGCGCCAGGTGAATCGCGTCACGGCCCCGATGATCCTGCAAATCAGCATTCGCACCGACCCCCAGCAATTGCACGACGAGCCTGGAGTTCCCGCGCGCAGCGGCCAACATCAAAGCCGTTTTTCCCTCCGCATCGACCTGGTCCGGCAATGCGCCAGCCGCTGCCAATTCCGCTACTACCCCCGTACCGGCAGTCTCCGCCGCAACCATCAACAGGCTTCTCCCCTGATCGTCCTGCTGCCTGGCAAGACCGCGACCGTATTTTTTAAGCAGCGCCTTCAACAAGCCGGCTTCATCCTGCAAAACGGCCTGCCTCGCTAACTGCCACGAGTCCTGGATCTGTACCCCGGAGGTGAGATAGTCGGCCATGGGGAGAGTCCCGGAGGCCGTTTCCGACCGCCATCGGGCACTATGCCTCGCCCCTGCGCTGCGCAACAGATGTTCAGCTTTTGTACTCTCCATCAGCACCGCCAGGTCCAGCGGCGTCTGTCCCGCCCGGTTCACATGGTTGTGACGAGCAGGGGCCACAAGCAGTACGCTCAATGCCTGCAAATTCCCGCTGGTGACAGCCAGGTGGATCAGGCTGTCACCGGAACTGGTGATCACCGAAGTATCCGCCCCTCCCTTGACCAGCAGGCTCACCATGGCGTCACTGCCCTGTTTTACCGCAAGCATCATCGCTGTTTCACCATAGCGATCGGCCGTATTGGTATCGATGCCATGTCCTAGCAGCAGTTTGATACCCCGTTCACTTTTGCCTGCCACCTGGTAATACAGGGCGTTGCGTTGATAATCATCTTCCAGGCCAATATCAGCACCACTTTGTATCAGCTTTTCCATGCCCTCGACATCGCCTCTTAGCGCAGCCTGAAACCATCTGGCCTGGATATCTGCGGATCCCATAACAGAAGCTGCCGGTTCTTCACCAGCCAGCAGGCGATCCAATTCTGATTGCGCCCGCACATGATCCTGCGCCGCCGCCCTTTGCAACCAGTCTCTGCCCTGCTCCGCACCATCGCCGTTCAGCAATATTAATCCCAGGGTATACTGTGCCTCCCGTTGGCCACTGCGAGCCGCCTTTTCAAGCCACTGGCGAGCAAGATTCTCGTCCCGGTCAACGCCCCGGCCCACCAGGTAAAGCTTGCCGAGTTGGTATTGGGCTTCACTCGAGCCAGCCGCGGCGTCACGGGAAAAAACAGCCGCAGCAGCGGTAAAATCCCCGAGACGCATCGCTCGATAGGCAGCGGCATGCTGGTCGGCCATCAGGGGCATCGATGCCAGCAACATCGCCAGCAACAACGCCAGCGGGAAAGTTTTCACCAGGAGACGAGTCATGCGGTTCCGAATCTGGTTTCGACGGTAATACCCACTTTTTCGAGGAAGGGTGTCGGGAGAATACCGCCAGCGCACACAATTACCGCGTCGTTGCTGAGTTTCATCTCTCCGTCTGTGGTTTGCATATGCAGCCCACCCGGCGTGATCCGTTTTATCTGCGAGGCCAACTCGACTCGCAGTTGGCCGGACTGCTCGGCCGCCGTAACGCGCTCACGGTTCTTCGCTTTGGCCCGACTGAAAGCATCGCCCCGGTACGACAAAACTACTTCTGCTCCCGGCTCCTCTGACAAGCTGATAGCCGCCTCCAACGCGCTGTCGCCACCACCGACTACGACGACCTTCTGGCCGCGATACTGCTCCGGCTCCACCAGCCGATACACGACCTTACTGTGCTCCTCCCCGGGCACACCCAGCTTTCGTGGTGTACCGCGACGGCCGATGGCCAGCAACACGTTGCCGGTTTTGTAGCGACCAGCGGCGTGAACTTCAAAACCACCGTTATACGACTCGATGGCACTCACTCTTTCACCCGTGCTGATATCGAGTTCAGTCCTGTGCACGGTATCTATCCAGAACTGCATCAGGTCCTCTTTGCTGGTCTCGCTGAAGTGGAACTCACCAACCAACGGCAACCGGGCCGGGGCGGTCATCACTACCTTGCCCCGGGGATAGTGCGCTATCGTACCGCCGATGGTGTCCTGTTCCAGCAATTTATAGCTGAGCCCCAATTCCTTCGCCGCCAATGCGGCGCTGATTCCCGCAGGACCGCCGCCCACGATAAGCACATCCAATTGCCCGGCCCGTTTCGTCCTCCCGTTGCTGGCGATCGCTTCCAGCGCTTGTTTACCCTGTGAGATAGCATTGCGAATCAATCCCATTCCACCGAGTTCTCCGGCGATATAGATACCGGGGATATTGGTCTGAAAATCTTCCCCGAGCCGGGGGATATCAACACCACGAGTTGCCGTCCCGAACACCAGCTGGATGGCATCGGTAGGGCACGCCGTTTTGCAAGCGCCGTGGCCAATACAGGAGGAGGGGGAAATCAACCGCGCCTTGATTTCGACGACTCCGAGCACATTTTTCTCCGGACAAGCCGTCACGCAGGAGGCACAACCCAGGCAGCGGGAGCCATCGATCAGTGGGTGCAGAGAAGCGGGTTCGAGCATGCCAGCGTCCACAGCGTCTTGATAGATACCACGGGCGCTTCGCGTTTTGCGCTGCTGAGCAAGTATATATAGCGCCATGATGCTTAGCGCCGGGATGAGATATACCGCGCCGATCGCCGCATATTGATGCACAACTCAATCCTTCTTTCAGCGAAGAGTACAAACCACCGGGAAACAGTCAGGTCTCCCACTATACTTATAGGATGTCAGATGCACGGAGGATTTCCCGGGTCCCGTAGCCATGTTGTGACCTGACGCTCAAATACCCGGGCTGAAAATCCGGCATTTACTGATGGCGCACGGTTGCTAATCCCCGCATTGGCTATCCTTGACGGAGGGCCGCCATGGGGATGTCCAGGGCTGTTGTATTGACCACGAACCGAGCAGCCACATATTTGGTATTGGAAGCATGAGATTTTGCATGATCCTGTTCATCCTGTTTGCTGCTCCAGCCAGCAAGCTGAACGCCGGCAGTAGCGATCTCAAGGCATTGATTTTGATGCCCGGACCGGTGACGGAGGCGCATCGGAAGGAAGAAAAAAATTGTGATGCCTGCCATAGCCGTTTCGACAAGGCCGCGCAGGATGTACTTTGTCTGGAGTGCCACAAGGATGTCGCGGCAGACCGCAGCGACAAAACGGGTTTCCATGGTCGCTCTGCAAGGGCATCGAGATCCAGCTGCAAGACTTGCCACGGGGACCACAAGGGGCGCGATTACGACATCGTGTCACTCGACAAGGAACTATTTAACCACGACGACACCGACTTCATGCTACAAGGAAAACACGCCGTTATTCGCTGTGAAAGCTGCCACCTCGATAACACGCCCTATCGTGAAACAGCAGGTGATTGCTTCGACTGCCACCGGGATCAGGATCCACACCGGGAGTCCCTGGGCAAAGAGTGCGGAAACTGCCACGAGTCCCATAGCTGGCACAAACGTAAAATTTTTGACCATGGCGCCACCAGTTTTCCACTCCTCGGGCACCACGAGACACTGCAGTGTAATGCCTGCCATGCGGGGGAACAGTACCGCTTTGACAGCACCGAATGTGTCAGCTGCCACCGCGTACGCGATGTACACCTCGGCAAGTTCGGGCAGCGCTGCGACCAATGCCACTCACAAAGCGAATGGCGGGACTTGAGCTTCGACCACGGCGCTGAAACCGATTTCGAGTTGACCGGCGCCCACCTGGGGCCGTCCTGCCAATCTTGTCATTTCGCTGGCATGGTGGATGACACACCCTCTACGAGCTGTCATTCCTGCCACAAGAGTAGCGACATCCACGCGGGCAGGCACGGTGAAAAATGCGAAAGTTGCCACAGCACCAGCCACTGGGATGAGCCCCGCTTCGACCACGACAAGGAAACAAATTGGCCGTTGATCGGCGAACATCGAGACGTTTCCTGCCTGCAGTGCCACCGTGGATCACTGGATGATGCCTTGCAAACCGACTGCATGTCCTGCCATCACAGCGACGATGTCCACCAGTCAAAGGGACTGCAGGACTGCGCCGACTGTCACCGACCCACCGGCTGGCGTAAAACCCTGAATTTCGATCATGAACTGTCAACATTTCCGCTGGAGGGCATGCACGCCATCGCCCCCTGCCAGAGTTGCCATAAGAGTCTTGAATTTCACGCCGCCGACGATAATTGCGAAGATTGCCATGTTACAGATGACGCACATGATTCCGCACTGGGGCAACAGTGCAACAGCTGCCACAACCCCAACGCGTGGTCGCTATGGTTATTTGACCACGACAATATAACGGACTTCACTCTGGCCGGGGCACACACAGACCTGGCCTGCGCCAGCTGCCATCACGGCGATGGCCCAAAGGACGTCCCCGGTAGTTGCGCCGGTTGTCATTCTGCAGACGACCGACACCGCGGTAATTTTGGCAAGGACTGCGGCCGCTGTCACTCAAGCGAATCTTTTGGAGATATCCAATGGCAGAACTAAATCGCTGTATTCTGTGGACACTGTTTTTGCTGGCGCTGACTTGCCCGGTTCTCGCAAATGAAAAGACAAGCTTCGATCACTTTGAGACCGGCTTCGAGCTCCGTGGGAATCATGCCGACCTACAGTGTGAAAGCTGTCATAAGCGAGGCGTGTTTACCGGCGCCCCCAGAGAGTGTCGGCAGTGTCATTCACGCAGCGGAATACTCGACAGTTCGTTCGCTCCCCCCAGCCATATTCCCACCAACGCCAATTGTGATAGTTGCCACACCAGTTTTTCCTGGCAAGAACTCGCCTGGGTGGATCACACGAGCTTCACCCAGCCCTGCTCCAGCTGCCACAATAACTCGATGATCGAAGGTAAACCCGCCAATCACTTCGCAACAAGCAGTGATTGCGAGAGTTGTCATTCTCCCATTGGATGGAGCCCCGCCGGCTTCGACCATATGGGAATTACCGGTAGCTGTCAGAGTTGCCACAACGGTAACACCACCGAGGGAAAGCCCATTAATCACCTGCAGACGACCCAGGACTGCGGCATCTGCCATACACCGGTGGCATGGACACCGGCATTCTTTGACCACTCCGGTATCGCCGGCAATTGCCAGGGCTGCCATAACGGTGGCCAGGCCGAGGGTAAACCCGCAGATCACCTGCCCACTAACCAGGACTGCATCGCCTGCCACTCCACTGTGGCATGGGAGCCCGCGATCTTTGATCATAGCGGTATCACTGCCGGCTGCCAGAGCTGCCATAACGGCTCCACGGCCACAGGCAAACCCGGTAACCACCTTCCTACCAACCAGGAATGTAACGTCTGTCACTCACCGATGGCCTGGACTCCCGCC
>JAUXCW010000165.1 GCA_030618705.1 Gammaproteobacteria bacterium
GGAGCCTTGGCTCCCCTTTTACTTTCAGTCCAAACCGGCTTTTCTATAGCGGCGCGACAGAAACAGTGACGGTATCGCTATAAGACACATCAGCGACCGCTGTTAGCAATTCCGCACCGGTAAACTCTACATTGAGTGCAAAGTTTTCGTTAGCACAGTTGAGGTTATCGAGTTTGGCGGTATCTGCTGAAAACGCGGTGCCATTGGGAGCGGCCGAGCCGTCGAAGTAGACATTGTAAGCGATTGGACCACCCGCAGCGCCTGTCGCCTCAAAGCCTCCATTGAGCGACGAAATGGTAACGTTAACACCAGTCGCGGGATTGTTAGTGCCTATGCAAAGGGCTCCGTTTACCACAGAGTCGTCACCTGTAGCCCCAGTCCCACCCCAACCCGGCGCATCAGTAAAATCGTAGTCGTCCAAACCTTTGATAACAACCAGGCTGGCGACATTCAGAGTGACAGTCGAAGCGCATGACGCGGTGGTATTCGGGTTACCGGAGTCGACACAAGCCGCGTATCCAAGTTGGGAGCCGGCAACCGCCGCCAATACGCCCGTGGTCAAAAGTAGCTTTTTCATTGAAGTTCCTCGTTGATATCCTGACACTGCGCAAACATCCTTGACCGATGCTCTCGCACCGCTTGTTTACACTTCTACGCTAAAAAATAGTCCAGCGCAGGGGGTCTCAACAAGTGACGCCCGTCACTTTGTGACACGCATCACAGACAAAACCCAGGTACCAAAGAGGAATACGTCTAATCATCAAACTCGGGGGCGTCGGAGCCGGCAGAAATGGCGGCCATGATATCGCGCTGGCTCAGCATACCGGCGTTCCAGGTGGCGATATTGTTCAAGCTGTCTTCCACCGTGTGATCCCGCGCGTAGAGAAGGGCCTGCTTGACGCCGCGGATAGATATCGGGGATTTTGCAGCAATATCCCGGGCGATATTGCCGACATCTTCCATTAGCGCTTGCTGGGTTGCGTAGGCACGATTGACCAGGCCGATCTCGTAGGCTTCCGCCGCGTTGACGTTGCGACCTGTATAAGCCAATTCCCGGACAATCCCCGGCGGGATGATATGGGGCAGGCGTTGCAGGGAGCCGACATCGGCCGCCATGCCCACATCTATCTCCTTGATAGAAAATACCGCTTCTTCACTGGCGTAGCGCATGTCACAACAAGCGATCAGGTCGACTCCGCCACCGACACAAACCCCATGCACCGCGGCAAGAACCGGTTTTCTGCACTGTTCAATTGCGCTAAGGTTTTTTTGCAACCGCAGGATAAGAAGCCGCAACTCCTCACTGGCGCGCGCCGGATCGATATCCCCGGAGGGTACCAGATCGGCGAACAGCGCCAGGTCTAGGCCGGCACAAAACTGCTTGCCTTTCGCCGCCAGGATGACAACCCGTACACCGGCTTCCGCGTCGAGCCATTCGAAGCAGGATTGCAACTCCGCCCACATCGGGGCATTCATCGCATTGGCCTTGTCCGGCCGGTTAAGCCACACGGTCGCGACATGCTGCTCGTAATCGAGCGCCAGTGTTTCAAACTGTGGAAGCTCCATAACTTCTTATCCCCTGCAATTAGACCTGCCAAAATGCTCCTGGGCTTCGATATCCCGGGATAGATTATCGTCAGCCGAATAAATTCGACTCTTAACCGAAATGACACTTACTTAACCCAGAGCTGAAAAAATGAGGTGTTCACGATTGCGTTAAGGAACCGGGGCTCCCAGCCCAGGACACGCCGTAAATACGTCCATGTAGGCTCGGGCGCCGGGTCCAACCGGCGCACGGTCCCGCGCTGGAAGCCCCGGTCCCTCTGTAAATATCGCTTATGTAAGTGCCATTTACCTTAACCGCGAATCGGGTACTTTCAACCCCAATAGCGGATAAAATCGGCGACACGATATTCCGGCAACGGCTTGGCCTCTCCCTCTCGCGTACCGAGATAGAGAAATCCCACGACCTTTTCGTTAAGAGCCATATCGAGAGACCGGTGCATGCCGGCATGATAGGCCATCGCCCCGGTGCGCCATATTCCTGCGTAACCCAGCGCATGCCCGGCAAGCAGCATCGCATGAGCCGCACAGCCCGCGGACAGGTACTGCTCTATTTCTGGCACCTGTGCATGCTCTTGCAGGCATGCGATAACGACAATAACCAGGGGCGCCCGCAGGGGTTTAGCACGCTGCTTGTCCAACGCCTCCCGATCCAGGGAAGGATTTTCTGCCAATGCCAGCTGGGCAAAGACTTCCCCCAATTGCGACCTGGCATCGCCCTCGACCACCAGGAAGCGCCAGGGTTTGAGCCGCGCGTGATCGGGCGCGCGCAATGCAGCCTTGAATATCGTCTGTAAATCATCTCCCCGGGGCGCCGGCTCAACCAGTTTGGCGGCCGAGTTACGGCCCAGGAGCGCCTCTATCGCGTCCATCGGCAGGGTTCCACGCATAAGCTTGCAAAACCAGGCATCGCAACGAGAAAAGCGTTCACTTATTGGCAGCTTTGTATTTTTTTAGTTTTTCCGGGGTGGTTCGCTCCCCGGATTCATAAAACAGTTTCATTGCCACGGCGACATCGGAGATCACTCCCTGCATGATCCGGTGCAGTAGTATTTTATCGAGGAAGCGACCGAAGCCACCCCAGGGCAATTCATAGATCATACGGGCGGTAAACACGGTTTGCGTCGCTCCCTGATCCGACAGCTCATAACGAAACCACGCCTGTTTGAAGGGGGGCGCCGGCTTATCCCCCTTGTGCAAGCGGATTAAAAAACCCTCGCCCTCATTCCATTCCTCGACGGTTTCCTCCAGGTAGCGCTTTTTGCCCTGGTAGACCCTGCGGCTGGCGCCGACACCCTCTTTTTGCTCGGTGAGCATTTCGACCCTGACCAGGCCGGGAACATAATTGTGCGCCAGTGACAGATCACGCAATTTCTCCCAGGCCTCTTGTATGGGAATATCTATCGTCACCTTGGCGTTCACTTCATCGGTCATCGTGCGCTCTCCTGTTCTGACCCCTTGCGCGGGATCCGGTATTCCGGCATTCGGGACGCGATCCCCGCCTGCGCGAGGATGACGAGCTTTCCACAAGCTTGTTATCGGAAAGCCGTCACTATAACTCAATATCGAAGGGATTTTCGATATCCAGGCTGACGGGCCGGGGATAGCCGTCGATGCGCAGTGACTCGACATCGATGTGGATATGCTCCGCATCCCTGACCTGGTGATCAAACCGGTAAATCGCTTCGGCGGTTCCTGCGGACGCGGCCTTGTCATAGGCATCCGCCTTCTCACGGGTAGACTCGAGCCGCCGTTGCCATTGTGTCATGGCCTGTTTGCCATGCTTCTTCTGCAGCAAGTTCCGGGCAATATGCGGCGCCATTATCGCTGCCGTGGCGTTGTTACCACCAAAACCCTTGGCATTGATAAACGCGACATCGAGTTGCCCGGGGTCGTTCTCCTTGTGCCGCGCCGAGATATCGAGATGGCTCGCCGACACGTCATCTGCAATCTTATCGATGCTGGTGATGCCGGGAATAATACCGTGACGCCAGACGCCGATGGTGCTGGCCAGTTGATCGCCCCCGGAGACTGCCATGGTATGGCCCAGGAAGCACTTAATCGCGGCAATCGGCCAGTTTTCGATGCCGAATGCCTTTGCCGTCTGGTTAAAGATATGCGATTCCGTGCGCCGATTTGCCGGCGTACCGGTGCCGTGTGCCTGGACAAAACTTCGCTGGCGAATCGCATCGTCGCCCAGTACACGCCGCGCCACTGCAACCGCTTTGGCAAAGGTCAGGTAGTTGCCGACCCCCGGTGCCGAGATGGATTTTTTATAGCCGTCGGCGTTGACATAGATATCGGCCACGGTGCCATAGATATCGGCACCCAACTCCAGGGCCAGCTCATCATCCATCAATATGGAGAATTGAGCGCCCTCGGCAAGGGTAAATCCGCAATTATCAGCGAAGGGGCGACAGGCGCGATGTAACTCGGGCTGTTGTCGACCACGCTGGTCCTCGAGTTCGAGCAGGCACTTGTCTGTCGCCAGCGCTCCCATGGTGGCGTAACCATCGAAGATTTCCGGCACCAGGGGTGCCTCCGCGGCGCCGACGATGGCGATGCGGGCGCGGCCCTCGCGAATATCGTAGGTGGCCTGGCGCAGATTGTAGAGATAGGTGGCACAGGCGCCCATGTTCAGTCCGGTGGAACCCATACTGCCGAGGATATAGGCGTTGACAAAGTCCGCCGGCATTTCCGCCAGCCCCAGGGCAATATGTTTGGAGGTCACCCGTTTGCCAAGGTAGCGCGATGCGATGAGCCCGCCGTTGCTATTGCCGTCGAGCTGGCTCATGGCACTGCCGGCGTAAACGGCGATCTGGTCTGCCGGCAGCATAGCGGCGATAGCATCCCAGTCCAGGCCCAGGTTGCCCAGGGCATCGCTGGCCGCGAACACAGTCAGTTGCAGCCCCCGTGGATGGTTACGTGCGGGATATATCTGCTGCGGGTCGAAACCCCGCGGAACCTGCCCGGCAGCGGTAACCTCGAGTGTGTGGTGGTCTGTGATAAAGACCTCGCAGCGCTCCGCGATATCGATGCGCACCGTGCGGCGATCTATTTCATGGACGCTCCAACCAGGGGGCAGGACGCGGGGCACATTGCGCCGCGCCATGGAAAAGCTTGTGATGCCATTGGCCGGCTCAATCGCCAGGCGGCGATTCCAGGCCACATCGTCCGGGTCGAAGAACTGGCTCTCAAGGCGTCTTATCAGGGTATTCCGGCGGATATACTCGATATCCGGCTCACCCTGCAGATTCATCAATGCGGCAAGGCTGCGCCAGGTTTGCCCCGCCGTGTCCTTGTCGAGCGCGTCGATGACCGTGCGCCGATAGCCATGGTCGCCCGAGCTTCGGCCCGCCGCGTTGATACCGCCAAACCCGGTAATTACTGGTATACGTGCCATGGGCCCACTCTAAATGCTCGACGCTGAAATGAGCTGCCATTGTAAAAACTCAAGGCGATAATAAGCTTGGCATTTTAGCCACAGACTTTAGTAATATGGCCATTCATATGAGGACACCCATGATTTCTGTAGGCATTCTTCTCTATCCCCAGTTGCTGCTGAGCAGCGTGATCTTGCCTGCGGAGATGCTCAGGGCAGCCGACAACTTTTACCGTGCTCGCCAGCGCAGCCGACAGCGCATGAGGATCCATATCGCGAGCCTCGACGGCGAGCCGACCGGCGGCGAAGGCCAGATCCGGCTGTCGCCAAACTGTAGCGTGGACAAGCTGGCAGAGGTCGACCTGCTCTACCTGCCGGCGATGTGGCGAAACCCGGACCCCGTGGTACAGCAACAACAGGCAATCCTGCCGCTGCTGCAGTCCCTCGCCAGCGCAAACCGATTGATCTGCGCGGTCGGCACCGGTTCGTGTTTTCTTGCCGAAGCCGGCTTGCTGGACGGTAAACCGGCGACCAGCCACTGGCACCATATAGAGCAATTCGCGGCGCGCTACCCCCATGTGCAGATCAAAAAACACCACCTGATCACCCGCGCCGGTAACCTCTATTGCGCCGGCAGTATCAACTCGGTCGCCGACCTGACCGGGCATTTTATTGAGCGCTTCTATGGCCCCGGTGTCGCCCGTGAGGTCAATGCCCACTTTTCCCCGGAGATTCGCCGCTCCTATCGCGACAGCGGTTATATAGAAGGCGAGTTCAACACCCACCACGACGAGGTCATCATCGACGCCCAGCAGTGGTTGCAACAGAGCTACGCCGAGGACGTGGACTTCGGGCAAATGGCCAGGCGATTCAGCATGAGCCAGCGCAGCCTCAATCGCCGCTTCAGCCAGGCCACAGGACTCACACCCGGCAAATACCTGCAACAGTTACGCCTGAATCACGCCCGGGAGTTATTGCGCAACAGCAATTTGTCCGTTGCCGAAATTGCCTCGGAAGTGGGATACCACGACCTCGGCTACTTCTCTACGCTGTTTCGCAGGTATATGGCGCAAACCCCCACCGGCTACCGCAAGTCAGTCCGCGGCAAGCTGTTCAAACTGTCCTAGACGAGACGGCTTGTGCTCAGGCCCGGCCTATGGCCAAATAACGCCCCCCTGAATCCGCAACAGACCGGAAAGATCCATGACTCAAGATGCAATAGTGATTGTCGATGGCGCCCGCACCCCGATGGGTGGCCTGATGGGTAGCCTCAGTCCCATGAGCGCCGTGGAATTGGGCTCTGCCGCCATTGGTGAAACCCTGGTGCGCAGCGGCGTCGATGCCGACCAGGTGGACGAAGTCATCATGGGCTGCGTACTGCCCGCCGGGCTCAAGCAGGGACCGGCCCGTCAAGCGGCTCTCGGTGCCGGCCTGCCCGCGAGCACCGGCTGCGTCACCCTGAACAAGCTGTGCGGCTCGGGCATGCAAGCGGTCATCTATGGTCACGACCAGATTGTCGCCGGCAGCAACGATATCGTCATCGCGGGGGGCATGGAATCCATGTCCAACGCCCCCCACATCCTGCCGGGCGCCCGGAGCGGAATCGGCACGGGTCACAAACAGGTCTTGGACCATATGTTCCTCGACGGCCTGGAAGACGCCTATACCGGCAGGGCCATGGGCAGCTTCGCCCAGCAAACCGCTGATGACAAAAATCTGACGCGGGAGCAGATGGATGAGTTCGCCATTGAATCCCTGAACCGGGCGAAAAATGCCATCGACCAGGGCTTGCTGAAAGACGAGACGGTGGCGGTTACCGTGCGAACCCGCCGCGACGAAACCCTGGTCACCGATGACGAGCAACCCCACAAGGCCAAACTGGAAAAAATTCCTCAGTTGCGAGCGGCCTTCACCAGGGACGGCACCATTACCGCCGCCAATGCCAGCTCCATTTCCGACGGGGCATCCGCTCTGCTGTTGATGAAGCAGTCAGAGGCGGAAAAGCGCAAATTACAGCCCATGGCGCGCATCGTCGCCCATGCCCGCCACTCCCGGGAGCCAGAGTTATTCACCCTCGCCCCGGTGGACGCTATCAGTAAAGTGCTGGAGAAGGCCGGCTGGGACAAGCAGGATGTCGACCTGTTCGAGATCAATGAGGCCTTCGCCATGGTTACCATGTTAGCCATCCAGGAGTTCGGACTGGATCACGGTAAAGTCAATGTACACGGCGGCGCTTGTGCCCAGGGCCACCCCATCGGCTCCACCGGTTCGCGCATTATCGTCTCTTTGATGTACGCATTGAGGCACTATAAAAAACAACGGGGAGTGGCCGCCCTGTGTATAGGCGGCGGCGAGGCACTGGCGGTCGCTATAGAGATGCTTTAGAGAGGCGTTAAATCCAGCTTCAAGCGGGTGAGGCTGGTTCGGCTGATCAGCCACTCGTCACCGACCCGGCGATATTCATCGTCATGGTAACCGAACCCGTGTTGCT
>JAUXCW010000368.1 GCA_030618705.1 Gammaproteobacteria bacterium
GCTGCCCAGCATAAACAGCGCCGCGCCGAGGGCAAAAAGAATCCCGATCCACCAGTTCAACTCCCCCGGCGCATCCACCACACGCCAGAGCCTGGCGGCAAGGGGTTTGGCTCCGCCCTTTTTCGCCCGCAGGCCTTTACGATGGTCCCGGGATTGCCAGAGCACTTCCCTGCCGTCGGGGTGGCGGTATCGTCGGTGCGAGGTAAACGGCCATGCTCCCCGGGACTCGACGCATGAATACAAATCCGCCCCAGACGCAGCGCCCTCGGCAGCGCGGGCTTTCGTCATGGGCCGAACTCAATGATGAAAACCATTGACCTCTTCGACGGTATGCCGGGTATGCAGCGGATGCTTTTCGAAATAGTCGAAGCAGCGTCGAAAGTCATCCAGCAACATTGAGGCGAGGTCGCGACTGAAGCCGTGGCGCACCAGGATGCGTTGGATCACCGTGTTCTCACACTCCGCCGGCAGGGAATAGGCCGGCACCTGCCAACCATGGACGCGCAGGCGATCCGAAAGGTCGCACAGGCTGAAGCCGGGGTCGGCCCCGGTTTTCAATTTCCATGACAGGGCCGGAATGCCGCGCTGGCTATCGCCACCGTATATGATCTCGAAGGGACCCAGCTTGCCGATCTCATCGGCGAGGTAGCGGGCGGTGTCATAGCAGGCCTGGTGGATCTCGCGATAGCCCTCGACCCCGAGACGGATAAAATTATAGTACTGGCAGACCACCGGCCCACCCGGCCGGGAAAAATTCAGCGCGATATCGCGCATATTTCCGCCCAGGTAATTGACCCAGAAAATCAGCTCGTCGGGTAACACCTGCTGATCCCGCCACAGCACCCAACCGACACCCAGCGGCGCCAGGCCGAACTTGTGACCCGAGGCATTGATGGAACAGACACGGGGCAAACGAAAATCCCACTCCAGCTCCGGCGCGCAAAACGGAGCGAGAAAACCGCCGCTGGCGGCGTCGACGTGAATGGGAATATCGAACCCCGTCTGCGCCTGGTAGCTGTCCAGCGCCTGTGACACCGCCTGCACCGGCTCGAACTCGCCGGTGAAGGTGACCCCCAGGGTGGGTACCACGCCGATGGTGTTTTCGTCACAGCGTGCGATGACCTCCTCCGGGGTCATCAGCAAGCGCCCGTCCTGCATGGGAATTTCCCGGTGTTCGATACCCCAGTAGCGGGCAAACTTGTGCCAGCACACCTGTACCGGACCGGTCACCAGATTGGGCTTGTCGATGGCCTTGCCCGCCGCCTGTTGCCGTATCTCCCAGCGGTGCTTCATGGCCATGCCGCCCAGCATCGCCGCCTCACTGGAACCGGTCGTCGAGCAACCAAGGGAGTCGGCCGCGTCCGGCGCGTTCCACAAGTCCGCCAACATGTGCACGCAGCGCGCCTCGATCTCCGCGGTCTGGGGATACTCGTCCTTGTCGATCATATTCTTGTTCATGCACTCGTCCATCAGGCGATGCAATTCCGGCTCCTCCCAGGTCTGGCAGAAGGTCGCCAGGTTTTGCCGGGCATTGCCGTCGAGCATCAACTCGTCGTGGACGAAAGCATAGGACAGGCGTGGCGTGCGCGAATCCGCGGGAAAGCGGTACTTGGGCACGCTCACCAGAGCCTCCACGGAGGAATAAATATCGTCTTCGAGTTGGTGGCGGATCGCATCTTTATTGTGTAGTGCCATACACTTTCCCCTTATCTGGAGGCGATTAAATCACCGGCGCAGTATAACTGCCCGACAGAGGCGAGCATACCGCCGTGAAATCCACTCCCCAAAGACTTTAGAATTTTCCCGGTGCAAGTGGTAAAGTCAGCTTGAGATAGCGCAATGTGCCCGAATGGAGGGATGAGAGATGGAATGGTTTAAATCGGCAATCCAGCAGTATGCAAATTTTGAAGGACGTGCTCACCGGACAGCGTATTGGATGTTCGTGCTGTTTTACCTGATTTTCTATATTGTCGCCGGCGCCATCGACGGCCTGCTCGGCATGGGCCTTGTCAGCTTCATCTACGGCCTTGCCCTCTTGCTGCCCAGCATCAGTGTCTGTGCCCGCCGGCTGCACGATACCGGCCGCACCGGCTGGTGGCAATTGATAATGCTGGTCCCGGTCATCGGCTTTATCGTGATGATCGTATTCCTGGTGCAGGACAGTCAGCCCGGCGACAATCAATACGGGCCCAACCCCAAAGGCGGGCCGGCAAACCTAGCCTGAACGCCCACGGGCGCTGCCGCCAGCCAGGGAACAGAAACAATGAATAAAAAACTTGTTTCCATGCTGTTGATCGTCGCTGTCGCCGGGGTAGTCGTATGGGTGCAACGATCCGCCGACCAGGGGCAGAGCCCACCCGTGCCGGATAGCAACTCCCTGCGTCGAACCCCTGGCGGAGACCTGGTCGGGTTCAGCGATCGCTACCAGACCCACGCCTGGCTCGGCATCCCCTTTGCCCAGGCACCGGTAGGCGATTTGCGCTGGCGTGCGCCCCGCCCGCCAGAGCCCTGGCAGGGCACCCGGGAAGCCCTGGCCACCGGCGCGCCCTGCACCCAGCTGTGGGGGCCGATCTCGGGAGTCGCCGACGGCAAAGAGGGCGAGGTGGTCGGCGCCGAGGATTGCCTCTACCTCAATATATGGGCGCCGGCATTTGTCCCGGACGAGCTTCCCGGCCCCGGCCGCCGGCTGCCGGTTATGCTGTGGATCCACGGCGGCGGCAATACCATCGGTACCGCCAACACCTATCCCGGTCACCACCTGGCCGGTTCCCAGCAAGTCGTCTATGTCGCCTTCAACTATCGCCTCGGCACCCTGGGCTGGCTCAGCCACCCGGCGTTGAGAGAGGGCGCGGATAGCCCGGAAGACGGCTCCGGCAACTACGGTGTACTGGATATGATCGCCGCGCTGCAGTGGGTGCGCGACAATATTGCCGGCTTTGGCGGCGACCCCGACAATATCACTATCTTTGGCGAGTCCGCCGGTGGACGCAATGTCTATGCCCTGATCGGCTCACCACTGGCAGGCGGCCTGTTTCACCGCGCCATTTCCCAGAGCGGGTCGGTCCAGACA
>JAUXCW010000211.1 GCA_030618705.1 Gammaproteobacteria bacterium
GCCGGTTTTCTGTGGATCGACAACCTGGCCTATCCGGACGCCATTGCAAACCTGTCTTTTGGCATCCCGATGCTGGGTAGCACACTTAACCTTTTGCCAATCGTCATGACGGTAGTGACCCTGGTGGCGACGATTTACTTCCGCAATGCCTGGGCACCGGCGGCCGAGCTACGTCGCCAGAAGCGCAATCTATATCTCATGGCAGCCGTATTTTTTATCCTGTTTTATCCTTTCCCCTCATCGATGGTGTTGTATTGGACGATCGCCAATACCCTGCAGCTGTTCCAGCAGCGGTTTATTCGAGCCTAGTCTGGCAGGGTGTTGAAGAACTTTTTCAACACCCTGCTGGCACCGATGCACGGTATTTTGCGTGAGTTTGGATCGGGTTGAGCGGGTCGTTTACTGATACAATGCCTATGGCGCCGTTTTTTGGCAGATGGGTTTAAATGTCCGGGATATCGAGGGTACGAATTGAAAGTACTGCACCTGTACAGGACCTATTTCCCCGATACCCAGGGGGGGCTGGAGGAGGCTGTTCGCCAGATTTGTGGCGGGGCCAGGCGCTTTGGTGTTGAATCCCGGGTTTTGACCCTTAGCGATAACCCGGACCCGGCGATTATTGAATTTCCGGAAGCGACGGTTATCCGGTCGCGCAAAAATATTGAGCCCATGTCCTGCTCCATGGGGGTGGGTATGTTCGCGGAGTTTCGCCGCCAGGCGGCCTGGGCCGACCTGATCCATGTGCAGTTCCCCTGGCCATTTGCGGATCTGGTGTATTTAACCTCAGGGGTGAACAAGCCCACCGTTATCACCTATCAGTCCGATGTGGTGAGACAGCGTGTACTGAATATGTGTTATCGGCCGATGATGAAGGCGTTTTTTCGTCATGCTGATCGTATTGTTGCCACCTCGGAAAATTACCTGGCTTCCAGTAAAGAGCTGCAACACTATCGCGGCCGTGTGGAAGTAATACCTCTGGGCCTTGATGAGACTACTTACCCGGCACTGTCCGGGGATATGCGCAGTAAAGTAGAACAGCGTTACGGTAGTGATTTCATGTTATTCGTCGGCGTATTGCGCTATTACAAGGGCTTGCATTTCCTGTTGGAGGCCATGCGCGGTGCCCCGTATTCACTGGTGATAGCCGGCACAGGGCCGGTTGAGGCTGAATTGAAACAACAGGCTCAGGAGCTGGGCCTGACCAATGTGCATTTTGCCGGCTATGTCGATGACGAGGTTAAAGTAGCCCTGTTTGATTTATGCCGTGCCCTGGTTTTTCCGTCCTTTCTTCGCTCGGAGGCTTATGGCGTAACCCTGCTGGAGGCGGCGATGTTCGGCAAGCCGATGATCTGCGCGGAGATAGGCACCGGCACCAGTTTTATCAATCAGCATGAGCAAACCGGTATCGTCGTCGAGCCGGCGAATAGTGCGGAATTGCGACGCGCCATGGATGGTTTGCAGCAGCAGGCCCAGCGTGCTGGGGAAATGGGTGTGGCCGCACGCAAGCGATACGAGCAACTGTTTACCGGGGAACTGATGGGCCAACGCTATGCCACCTTGTATCGACAAGTATTGGATGAAAAAGTGCTCGGGTCCCCGCAAGGCAATAGTCGGTCCTGACTATGTCGGTCTCATTGCGCATTGCCGTCGATGTTCGTCCGCTGTCGATTCCGCAGACGGGGATCGGCCGTTACACGGAAGAAATTCTCCGGCGCTTGCTGGAGAGCGAGCACCAGTGGTTTCTCTACTCTGATCGACCGCTGATGCGCAGTATCCAGGCTGCTGACAATGTGCATATTCGCTCCGGCCGAAATTCGAACAAAATTGCCGCCACGCTCTATCCGCAACTGCAGTATCCGGTGTGGGCTCGTAAGGATCGAATAGACGTGTTCTGGTCGCCGCGTCACCATCTGCCCCTGGCTCTCGCCCCCTCGGTGCGAACGGTAGTTACCCTGCATGACCTGGTTGGTTTTCTGGCGCCCGAAACCATGACGGCGATGGGGCGACGGCTGGAAACCTGGCTGACCCCGCGCTCGGTCAGGCGGGCGGATGCTGTAATCGTCGATGCGGGCAGTACCGCGAGAGACATGGAGCGGGTGCTCGGATATGGTGCGGACAAAACCCATGTCATTCCCCTTGCCGCAACCAGAAACGAGCGCTCGGCGTCGATGCCGCGGCCCGTCCCCTCGCGATATTTTCTCTTTGTGGGTACCCTTGAGCCGCGCAAAAACCTGGTGCGTTTACTGAAAGCGTTTGCGTCACAATGTGAGCGTATCGGAGATGTGAAACTGGTTCTCGCCGGGGATGCGGGTTGGGGTGAGCAAGAGCTGGAGCAATGGGTTAGCCGGCTGGCGATCCAGGATAAGGTGATTCTCACCGGTCGCCTGGATGAGACCAGTCTTCACTGTTACTATCGCAACGCACAGGCCCTGTTGTTGCCCTCACTCTACGAGGGGTTTGGCTTGCCTCTACTCGAGGCCATGCAGTACGGTGTGCCGGTTATTACCAGTAATTGTTCTTCCATGCCCGAGGTGGCTGGTGACGCGGGATTGCTGGTAGAGCCGCTGGATATTGACAGTATCGCCGGGGCAATGCTTTTGTTGGCCAGGGATAAGGCCTTGCATGGTCGTCTTTCCGATGCTGCCCTGGGGCAGGCTGCCCGGTTTTCCTGGGAGTCATCGGCGCAAAAAACCCTTGTTGTTCTGGAGGGCCAGTGACAAATTCGAGTTTAGTGGAAGTGGAGTAGCTCCGGTGGGCCGGCCTCAGGCGGAGGGCGAGTCCCGAAGTGGCACCACTTTGGCCCCATAGTCGGGCTCATCGTCAGGGCTCTCTATCAATGAGCGCAGAATCGCCTTGATCTTCTTGTTGTCGCGCTCGTCGATCACCGTGCGTAGTGATTCCAGCCGTGGGCGCAACCAGGCCCAATTTACCGATGCCTCTTCCGAACGCAGGATCTTCGGGTGCCTGGTGGCGGTCGCATTCCCTGTTATAAACAACTCTTCATGGAGCTTTTCGCCGGGTCGCAAACCGGTGTACTTGATTTCGATGGAGCCCTCGGGGTTGTCATTGTCTTTCACCGAGTGGCCCGACAGTCTTATCATGCTACGGGCGAGGTTTACAATTTTTATCGGTGCGCCCATATCGAGTACAAAAGTATCACCGCCGGCGCCCAGCGCCCCTGCCTGGATCACCAGCCCGGCGGCCTCGGGAATCGACATCAGGAAACGCGTGACCTCTACATGGGTGACAGTCACCGGGCCGCCCTCGGCAATCTGCTGACGAAATAGCGGCACCACTGAACCGGAAGAATCCAGTACATTGCCGAAGCGCACGGTTTCAAACCGTGTCCTGTTGGGCCCCTGGTTGCGCGTGTCATTCTGTATTGCCTGTACCAGCAATTCCGCGACCCGTTTGCTTGCGCCCATGGTATTGGAGGGCCGTACGGCCTTGTCGGTGGAGATCAGCACAAAGGTCTCGATTTGCGCGGACAGTGCGGCCTCGGCGGCAGCGAGGGTGCCGAATACATTGTTCTTGATTCCCGCGATGGGGTTTTGCTCGACGATGGGAACGTGTTTGTACGCGGCGGCGTGGTAGACAGTTTGAATGTCGTAGTCGACCATGATCGAGTGCAGGTAGCGGCCATCCTGAACCGAACCCAACAGCGCAATGATTTCGGTTTTGTGGGCGGGGGGCAGCGATTGATGGACGGTGTACAGGGCGACCTCGGAGTGATCCAGCATGATCAGCCGGCTGGGTCGGAGTTGGGCGATCTGGCGGCAGATTTCCGAGCCGATCGAGCCACCGGCTCCGGTCACCAGCACCGCTTTGTCGCGAATATTTTCCAGCAGCAGTTCTGCCACCGGTTCGACTTCGTCCCGGGTTAACAGGTCGCCGACGTTGGCTTCTTGTAAATCCCCGATATTGACCCTGCCGGTAATAATGTCGTTTACTTTCGGCAGCGCCCTGACATGTACCGGCAAGGGCTCGAGATAGTGCAGAATCCGGGCACGGTTCTGCTGATCGGCGGAGGGGATTGCCAGCAGCAAATCGGACACCCCGTATTGCTCAATCAAGTGCTCCAGGGAGGCGGGGGGAAACACCCGCAAACCGCCGATCTCCTGGCCCTGGACGTGGGGGTCATCATCGACAAAGGCCACGGCGACCAGTTCGCGGCCGTAGCGCAGTGCTCCGGCCAATTGTACCCCTGCGGAACTGGCACCCCAGATGATGGCGCGACCGGTGCCCTTGGTGGGGCGCAGGTAGACGTGGCGAATAATCATGCGCACACTGCCGATGGCCAATATATTGAGGCTCCAGAAGATGGGTAGTACCGATCGCGGCATGCCGGAATAGTGGGTTGCGATGACAGCCAGTACCGCCCAGAGGATAGTCGTCAGCGTGACCGACTGGATAATGGTCCACAGGGCTTTCTGGCCCAGATAGCGAATAACCGCCCGGTACAGCCCCATGCGAATAAACACGGGAATGCTGATCAGGGGTGCGGCGATAAAAAGGATCCACTGTTGCGGGGGGACCGGGTAGGCTACTTGCAGGCGCAGCGAGAAAGATACCCACAGCAAGACCGGGATAATCAGGGCATCGAACACCAGTAGCGACCACTGTAGTCGGCCGCGCGGTAAAAGTGCGCGCCACTCATGAAGAAAGGGCTTACTCATACTCACTCGCATGTCTTACCAGTAACGCCAGGGGCAACCATGCCAGCATTAACCATAGCGCGGACCAGAGAGGCTTTATTATGACAAGCCAGGCGAGCGGCAGCAACCACAGGAAATTGATGAATAATACCGCTAAGACGGTGGCTCGGTGGGCTCTAGCCCTTGCCTGGCCTGGGGATAGGCCGCTAATCTGGTATCGGCGGCACAGCAGCGCGGTATAGCGCTGGTAGGCATGGCTACGGTGTGCCTGGTGCCAGGGTTCGGCTGCGAGCATGCGTCGGAGCAGGGTCAGCGTGCTGTCGACCCAGAAAACGCCCCCCAGTACCAGCCAGACCGTCAGCGGTAGCTGCTCTCGAACTACCGTGCCCAGAGCTATCACGGCCAGGGCGAAACCGATAAAGAGGCTGCCGACGTCGCCGAGGAAAATACGGGCAGGTGGCCAGTTCCAGTAGAGGAAACCGGCGTTGGCCGCGGCCAAAAGCCACAAAAGCAGCTGTGGCCCGCTGGCGCCGGGGTCTTCGACCGAGAGCAATAGTAGCGCCGATACGGCCAGGCAGAGGCATTCCACGGTGGCCAGGCCGTCGATGCCGTCCATAAAGTTGTACAGGTTCAGCCACCAGACCAGCAGTAGTGCGCCCACGCAGTAGCCCAGGGCGGTGATGAGCACCGCTGTCTCATGGTTCGGCCTGGCAAGGAGTGCCAGCGCCACAGCCACGGCGCAAAACTGCACCACGAGCCGGGTGCGGGCTCGCATTGGGCGAATGTCGTCCCAGAGGCCCACCGCCGCAAGTACGCCACCGGCGCCGATCAGGCATTGTGCGAAGACCGGTTCCAGCAGATTTCCGGCCCAGGCGATGGCGACTGCCGCGAGGAATGGCAGCACCAGGCCCAATCCCCCGCCGTGGGGCACCGGGTCACTGTGGAAGCTGCGATCGTTTGGTGCCTGGACCAGCCCGAGGGGCAGGGCGTAGCGAATGACCAGGCGGGTTCCCAGCCAGGCCAGCACTGCCGTCGCCGCTACCAGCGCAGCGGTAACTATTGTCATTGCTTATCCCGCGAGGCATCTATCATCGCGGGAAGTGCCTGGTCGAAATCCAGCCGGGGCCGCCATCCCAACTCATTTTTAATGCTTTCGGCGCTGTATACGGCCTGCCCAAACAGGCGCTCGTAGGCGGGGGAATCCCAGGGCATGGCGTCGTCGGTAATGCGGTTGCCGATATCACCCACTCTGGCGCCAAACCTGAACAGGGACAAGGGCAAGCGGAAGCCCGGTATGGGTCGATTCATGCAGCGATACATGGATTCATAGAGCTGGCGGGTTGAATAGGGTTTGTCGTCGCAGACGATGTAGGTGCGCCGGTTAGCGACATCCTGGTTCATCGCTGCCCAGGCGGCATCGACCAGGTTTTCCAGTGCGACCATGGAGCGTTGCTTTCCGCTATCGGGCAGGGGGGGCATTCTGCCCTTTGCCACAGCAGCCAACATACGCGCCAGGTTACCCTTGACCCCGGG
>JAUXCW010000352.1 GCA_030618705.1 Gammaproteobacteria bacterium
GTGTGCCTGGCCACCAATGCCCTGTTGTTAGCCGGCAGCGACGAGCAAAAAGCACAATACCTGCCGCAGATCGCCGAGGGCAATCTTACCGGCACCCTGGCGTATACCAGCGCCAATCGACGCTGGGATGCCGGTGCGGTACAGGCCACGGCGGTGAGGCAGGGCGACGATTATGTGCTCAATGGCACGCTGCGCTATGTGCCCGATGGACACACCGCACAGCTGCTGGTAGTTGCGGCCAGATTGCCCGACAGCGAGGGCGAGGAGGGCATTTGCCTGTTCCTGGTGCCCGCGGACAGCGCCGGCTTGGGGCGAAAATGGTTGCCGACCATGGATCAAACCCGCAAGCAGGCCGAGGTGGTGTTAGCCGATGTGTGTATTCCCGCCTCCGCCCTGCTGGGTGACGAGGGAGCGGCCTGGCCGTCCCTGCAACAAGTCATCGATCTCGCGGCGATCGGCGTTGCCGCCGAGCAAATGGGTGGCGCGCAGCGCATACTCGATATGACCGTCGACTACACACAGGAGCGGGTGCAATTCAATCGGCCTATCGCGGGTTTTCAGGCGGTCAAGCACAAGGCCGCGGATATGATGCTCAAGGCCGAGGTGGCGAGGTCGGCGGTCTACTACGCTGCCTGTATAGCGCAGGAAGCACTGGAAAACGGCCCGCTGGCGGATGAGTTGGAGGAGGCGGCCAGTGTCGCCAAGGCCTGGTGTTCGGACGCCTATTTCCAGAACGCCGGCGACAGCCTGCAACTTCACGGCGGGGTCGGCTTTACCTGGGAGTACGATGTGCACCTGCATTTTAAACGGGCAAAATCCAGCGAGCAGTTTCTCGGTAGTGCCGCGTGGCACCGTGAGCGGGTCGCGTCGTTGTTGTTGGATGAGTAGGGGGTACTAGCATGAAACTGAGTTTCAGTGCCGAGGACGAGGCGTTTCGCGATGAGGTCGCCAGTTGGTTGCAAGCCAGGCTGGTGGGTGACTTCGAAAAACTCAAGTATCGCGGGGGCCCGGGTGATGAACACATGTACCCCCGTGAGCGCCAGGCCTGGGAGCAAAAGCTTGCCGAGGGCGGCTGGACCTGTGTCGGCTGGCCCGAGCAGTACGGCGGTCGCGGCTGTTCCCTGGAGCAGCAGGTGATCTATTTTGAAGAATACGCCAGGGCCGGCGCTCCGGGCCGGGTCGGCCATATCGGCGAGGGGCTGGCCGGGCCGACGATCATTGCCTTCGGCAGCGAGGCGCAGAAACAGAAATACCTGCCGGGCATCGTCGCCGGGACCGAGTTATGGTGCCAGGGTTATTCCGAGCCCGCCGCCGGTTCCGATCTGGCTAACGTTAAAACTAAAGCGCGGTTCGACGAGGCCAATGGCAAATGGATTCTCAATGGCCAGAAGGTGTGGACTTCCCTGGCCCATGAATCCGACTACTGTTTTGTCATCGCTCGCACCGATCCCGACTCCGTCGCCCACAAGGGCCTGGGATTTTTCCTGGTAAAAATGGATCAGCCCGGTATCACGGTGCGGCCGATCGAGCAAATTACCGGCACCTCGGAATTCAACGAGGTGTTTTTCGATGATGCCGAGTGCGATGCCGAAGATATCGTCGGTGAACCCGGGGACGGCTGGAAAGTGGCCATGGGGCTACTCGGTTACGAGCGCGGCGTTTCGACCCTGGGGCAGCAAATGCTGTTTCATAACGAGCTGGACGAGATCGTCAGCCTGGCCAAAGAGAACGGCTCGGCGCAGGATCCGGTGATTCGCCAGCGAATTGCCGATGCCCACATCGGCCTCAAGATAATGCGTTACAACAGTATGCGTATGTTATCCGGTGGCGAGGACGGCAGTCTGCAGAAAGAGGCGCTGATCTACAAGCTGTTCTGGGCCAGTTGGCACCGCAGCCTGGGCGAGTTGGCGATGGACGTGCTGGGGCCGGAGTGTGAAATCCTCGAAGATGGCCCATACCAGTTGACGCGATTGCAATCGATGTACCTGTTCGTGCGCTCCGATACCATTTACGGCGGCACCAACCAGATCCAGCGCAATATTATCGCCGAGCGCGGACTGGGCATGCCCAGGGAGCCCAGGCGAGTGTAGGGGTGAACGGATTTAGCCAGAATTGCAAGGCCATTGTCGGTCGAATAAATTCGAGCTCCTCAGGAGCCTTGATAGTTGAGTAGATTCGACCCGATCAGGGGTCGACGATAATTGATGAAATCCAAAGGAGTAAACCATGGCCCTGAAAGAACCACCACCTTATGTTTCCGGCCACAACCTGTTGGCCGGTAAATCTGTCCTGATCACCGCGGCGGCAGGTGCCGGGATAGGCTTCGCCGCGGCAAAAAAAGCTGTCGAGGAAGGTTGTCGCGCGCTGATGATCAGTGACATTCATGAGGGGCGACTGGCCAAGGCGGTAGCGGCGCTGGTCGAGGATACCGGGCTGGCCGAAATCTACGGTGTGCCCGCCAATGTTACTGTCGAGGCGGAAGTCCAGTCCTTGATCGACCAGGCCGAGGAGAAGCTCGGCGGGGTCGATGTACTGATTAATAATGCCGGTCTCGGCGGCACCAAACTGCTGGTGGATATGGAAGACGAGGAGTGGGACCGGGTGCTGGATATCACTCTCAACGGCACCATGCGCATGACCCGGGCGATGCTGCGGAAAATGCAGCCCCGGGGTGCCGGCGTCATCGTCAACAATGCCTCGGTGTTGGGCTGGCGCGCGCAGAAAGAACAGTGCCATTACGCCGCCGCCAAGGCCGGGGTCATGGCCCTGACCCGTTGTGCAGCGCTGGAGGCTGCTGATTACGGCGTGCGGATCAATGCGGTATCGCCTTCCATCGCCTTTCACGAATTCCTCAAAAAGACCACGCCGATGGAGTTGCTGGAAGAGTTGGCGAGTAAGGAGGCCTTCGGGCGCGCCGCCGAGGTCTGGGAGGTCGCCAATGTCATGGTGTTCCTGGCCTCGGATTACTCATCCTATATGACGGGTGAGATCGTTTCGGTCAGTAGCCAACGCGCATAAGGCAACCCTCACCCCAATCTGCTTTCACGCGCAGGGGAGGGGGCACCGGGCGGGGGCTCAAATTGCTATTTAAGCCATGAGCTTCTACCATGTCGCCATTTTTCGGCCAGCGTCGATACGCTGGTTGCCCAGTCAGAACCAGGCATTGAGAGGTCATCATGAGAGACGCCGTCATCGTATCCACAGCACGCACCCCCATCGGCAAGGCCTTTCGGGGCGCATTCAATAATACCGAAGCCCCGGCCATGGGCGGCCACGTCGTGCGCCATGCGGTAGAGCGTGCGGGCATCGACCCCGCCGAGGTCGACGATGTGGTTCTTGGCCTGGCCGCGCCGCAGGGAACCCAG
>JAUXCW010000384.1 GCA_030618705.1 Gammaproteobacteria bacterium
TTGATCCCGGTCCCCCAACAGGATCACCCGGGTATCGGGCTCGAGCGCCGCCAGCAACTGCGCCATCAGGCCGATATCGATCATCGAGGCCTCATCGACCAGAAGCACATCACAGTGCAACGGATTGTCCGCATTGTGGCGAAACCGTGCGCTATTGGGTAACGGGCGCAACAGGCGGTGGATGGTCGAAACCTCGGTGGGAATATGCGCCGCCAACTTCGGGTCGATGGACGGGTTGCTGTGCAGGGCATCGACAATAGAACGCGACAAACGAGCCGCCGCCTTGCCGGTCGGCGCCGCCATTCGGATACGGTATTGATCGTCCCCGGCGATATGCAGCTCCAGCAACAGGGCCAGTATCTTCACCACCGTCGTCGTTTTGCCGGTACCCGGGCCCCCGGTAATCAGCGCGAAGCGACGGCTGACAGCAATGGCAGCCGCCAGTTTTTGCCAGTCGGGCCCATCGCCGCTCGCGCCAAAATAGTGATCCAGTCGCCGCCCCAGCCACGGGGCGTCCAATTCTATAGCGGTGGCGCGGCTGTGCAGCCCAGCGGCAATTTCCATCTCGCCGTGGTGGTAGCGGGACAGGTAGAGGCTATCGCCGTCGAGAATCAGGGGCGCCGATTCCCCGGGGCACCCCACCGCATCGCTACGCAGCAATTGGCAACGCCAGGCCTCCAATTCCGGGGGCACAATACCGCTGCCCGGAATCGCCTCGCCGCCGGCGCAACGTTGCTGTAAGGAGACACAACTTGCCTGCTGGCCCAGGGCATGGCTGGCCATGGCGGCGGCAAGCACGACTTCCGGCGCGTCCTCGTGGCGGGCAATAAATGCGGCGAAATAGTGGTCTACCGGCGCCAATACGCCCTGGGCAACCAGGTCCTCGAGTTGAATGAGCAGTGCCCCGGTCACCAGTCGGGCCCGCCGCCAAAAACAGCGTCCAGCGCCTCGACCAGTTGCATGTCAGGCTTGTCGTAGAAAACACCGCAGGCGGTTGCCGCGTCACCCTGCCCCATGCCGCGCAGAAACAGGTAGTACACGCCGCCGAAGTGCTGTTCATAATTGTAATCCGGCACACGCAGCGCCAGGTAGCGATGCAGGGCGAGGCAGTAGATCAGGTATTGCAGGTCGTAACGGTGCCCCGTGATCGCCAGTGCCATCGCCTCCCGGTCGTAGCAAGCCCCATCGGGGCCCAGGTAGTTGGACTTGTAATCGAGCAAGTAATAATGCCCCCCGCGCTGGAATACCAGATCGATAAACCCGCGCATGACACCGGTGACATCGGCAAAGGATAGGGGCGCGGAGCCCTCCAGGTAGGCATAAGACCGCAACAGGCGATCCAATCGCTGCGAACTGACGGTTTCGCCGATGGAGAAATTGAATTCCATTTCACTGACCCGGTCGCTGTCCGCCAATTGTCTCAGGGCGAGCCCGTCCACAGGGGGCAGGGGGCAGTCCAGCACCTGGCCCATCCAATCCGTCACCACCTCCGACCAGTCATCGACATCCAGGCCGAAGTTTGTCAGCTCCCGCTCGACCGCGACAGCAAGAACATGCCGGTCACAGTCGAAGGGCACATGCTCCAGTATATTATGCAACAAGCTACCGTAGCGTGCGCCCCGGGGGAAACTGAAGGCAGTGCGCCGTTCGCTGTCCTGCACCAACGCTGTCACCGTATTCGATTCCTGCTCATCGCTCGCACCCCCGAGGGGGCCCGGCCGTGACACTCCCCTGGCGAGGGCGGTATAACTGGTGAGAGACCAGTCATCACGGCTTAAAACCGGCGGCTCAGGCAACTCCAGTTGCGCTTTCGCCGCCACCGGCCAGCGAACCTGCCTGGGCTCGCACACATCCTCCGCGGCAAATACCTCCAGCGACAGCAGCTCCGTACCGATGGCGGCGGCGGCACACTCCAGACCCTCGAGTAGCGACTCCTCATCCTCTGCAACCGCGCCCAGACCCAATAGATGCGCCATCGCGCTGGCGGCAAAAGGCAATACCGGTTTTCGCCCGGCGATATTTCCCAGGCCGACATAACATCTGTGGCGAGCCCGGGTCATGGCGACGTAGAGCAGGCGCATATCTTCGGCCAGTCGTTCATACCCGGTCGCTTTCACTGCGTCTTCACCGGCCGCCAGGTCGGCCACGGTGACAAAGCCAGCACCCTCTTCCCGGTGATAAATACAGTTGGCGCTTTGCCTGGCGACCGACGCCAGCGGTACGAAAACCGTGTCGAACTCGAGCCCTTTACTGGCGTGGATGGTAACGATCTGCACCAGCTTGCTGTCGCTCTCCAGCCGAATGCGCTGATTATCACCTCCCCCTCGCCCCTCGCCATTCAAGTGGCGTAAATACCAGCGCAATAGGTCGTGCATACCAGCGGTGGTTTCGCTGGCCTGCTGTAACAACTCGCCCAGGTGGCGCAAATCAGTGAGGCCGCGTTGACCATCGGGGTCCGCCAACAGCCGCGCCGGTATATTGCGCCGCGCCATTACCTGCCGCAACATCGACAGCACGCCGTGACGCAGGCAGTGGACGTGATACCCGGCAAATTCATCGAGCAGCTCGAGCAACGCGGCCTGGTCATCTTCCAGGGCGGCGATATCCAGCAGGGAAACCCCCAACAGGGGCGTCGCCAGCGCACTGCGC
>JAUXCW010000289.1 GCA_030618705.1 Gammaproteobacteria bacterium
ACCACCCGTATGCCCCGCTCCAGCCAGCCGTTGATAACCTCCACTCCACTCCGCCGAGGTATGAAATACGGTGTCACGATGATGATCTCGCGCTCCGCATTGTTAAAGTGCCTGCCCAGCTCCTGTATCAGGAGCATATGCTCTTCCTCACCCACCGCGCCTTTGAGTTTTTCCGGGCTATCCGTCACCACGTAGGCGGGCGCCGGCATCGGCCGTAAAACCTCCTCGCTAATATCCTGCAACAAGCGGCTATTGATGGCTCCGGCATAGACCGAATCAATCGTACCGCTCACCACCTGGTCCATATCGCTGCGCCACCGATCCAGTTCGGCAGCGTCGTAGTCGACATCGAAGGCTTCGATCGGCACTGCCAACTCATTGTTCCAGAACAGATCGAAAGCATCCGCCACCTCGGCCACCACCGGCCCCACCGCCAACAGCTCGAAGTCGTCAAACTCCACATCCGGCTTGATCTCGAAGTACTCGTCGGCGATATTGCGGCCGCCAATGATGGTGACGCCGCCGTCCACCGTGAAAGACTTGTTGTGCATGCGACGGTTGGCGCGCTTGAAATCCACCAGCATGTTCCAGGCCTTGGAACTCTGTCGGGACAGGGGGTTGAACAGGCGGACTTCAACATTGGGGTGGGAGTTAAACAGGGTCAGTTGGGAATCCAGCCCCGGAGTAAAGATATCGTCGACCAAAAGGCGCACACGCACACCGCGGTCCGCCGCCCGCAGCAACTTACCGATAAATAAGCCCCCCGCCTGGTCCGGCTTGATCAGGAAGTACTGGGCGTCGATGGAGACCTCAGCACCCTCGATCAGTTTGAGCCGCGCACCCAGGGCATCGTTGCCGCTACCCAGGGCGAGGAAACCGGAATCCTCGCCATGCTCGAGCGCCCACTCGGCGGCGAACCGCCCCATCTCGGTATCCCCGGAGGACGCTGTCGCCGTACCGGGGGTCTTCGGATAGTCAAAGGGCACACTGACGCAGCCTGTCAGTACCAGCAACACCACCAGGCCCGACAAGGAACGCCTGTGCATTAGTGGGAAAACCTGTATAATATTGAGAATGGTTCTCATTTAGATCATCTAACCCGCTGATAGCGATGGGCAAGTATATTCATGACCGCCAGTTTTATCACACTTGGGCCCGGTGATCGCGCCCGCGTCGCCGGCTTCCAGGGAATGCCCAACGCCTATCGTAACCGGCTACTCAGCCTGGGGCTGACGCCGGGTACCGAATTTACCGTAAAGCGTGTCGCCCCCCTCGGCGACCCGGTGGAGATCGTACTGCGCGGCTTTCGCCTCAGCCTGCGGCGCCAGGAGGCCGAGGGCCTGCTGGTGGAGAAACTGTAATGGAGCATTATCGCATCGCCCTGGTGGGCAACCCCAACAGCGGCAAGACCACCGTATTCAATCGCCTCACCGGCTCCCACCAAAAGGTGGGTAATTGGCCCGGGGTCACCGTGGAGCGCAAGAGCGGCCATTTTACCCACGCCGAGCAGCGTTTCGAAGTCATCGATCTTCCCGGTACCTATTCCCTGCACGTGTCCCACGAAGAGGAGTCCATCGACCAGCAGATCGCCCAGCGGTTTATCCTCGAGGGATCGGCACAGCTACTGGTCAATATTATCGACGCCTCCAGCCTGGAGCGCGGGCTCTACCTGACCACCCAGCTGCTCGAGGCAGGGCTGCCACTGGTCGTGGTACTCAATATGATGGATGTGGCGGACAAGGAGGGCCTGCATATCGACCCCTATGCCCTGTCCACCGCCATCGGCTGCCCGGTAGTCCCCCTGGTCGCCAGTCGCGGCGAGGGCCTCGGCACCCTGGTCGATATTGTCTCCAACCATATTTCATCAGGCCCCGAACCGGGTAATGGCGGCCCACTGCCACCCCGGGCCGACCTGGGTGATACCCTGAACCGTGCGCTGGGACAAATTGGCGACTCTCTGGCCCGGCAGGGCAGGCCCGCAGACTCGCTGCTGGCCACCGCGGTTCTCGAGGGAGATGATGCGGTAATCGAGGCTTACGAGAGCGCGACACAGGCGGAATTGCGCGGCATCGCCGAACACACCGGGGAAACCCTGGGCGAGCCGGTGGCAGATGCGCTGATCAATGCCCGATTCAAGTGGATATCCGACATCACGGCCAAATCCGTGCGGCGCGACCGGCAGCAACATCGCAGCCTGACCGACACCCTCGACGGCATTCTGTTGAACCGGGTGCTGGCGCTACCGATCTTCCTCGGCGTCATGTACCTGATGTTTATGACGACCATCAATTTTGGCGGCGCCTTTGTCGACTTTTTTGACCAGAGCGTCGGCGCCCTGCTGGTGGATACCCCGCGCTATTGGCTCGACACACTGGGCTTGCCCGGTTGGCTGGTAGCTCTGCTGGCCGATGGCCTGGGTGGCGGCATCCAGCTGGTGGCCAGCTTTATTCCGGTGATCGGCACCCTGTTCCTGTTTCAATCGTTCCTCGAAGACTCCGGCTATATGGCCAGGGTCGCCTTTATCCTCGACCGCCTGATGCGCTCCATCGGCCTGCCGGGGAAATCCTTCGTGCCGCTCATCGTCGGCTTCGGCTGTAACGTGCCCGCGATCATGGCCACCCGCACCCTTGAAAGCCGGCAAGACCGCCTGATAACCTCGATCATGGCGCCCTTTATGTCCTGTGGCGCACGCCTCACGGTGTATACCCTGTTCGCCACAGTGTTCTTCCCGCGCAACGGCCAGAACGTGGTGTTCGGCCTCTACCTCATCGGTATTGCGCTGGCGATCATCTCGGGCCTGCTGGTGAGGCGACGCTTACTGGCCAGTGCCGTTACACCCTTCCTGATGGAGTTGCCCAACTACCACATCCCTACCCTGCGCGGCCTGGTCATCCATACCTGGCATCGACTCAAGGGCTTCCTGTTGCGGGCGGGCAAGGCCATCGTGTTAGTCGTGATAGTGCTGAATTTCGTTAACTCGCTGGGTACCGACGGCAGCTTCGGCAATAACGACACCGAGAAGTCCGTGCTCTCGGTGATCGGCAAGAGTATTACCCCGGCATTCGCTCCCATGGGCGTGAAGGAGGACAACTGGCCCGCCACCGTCGGTATTTTTAGCGGCGTGTTTGCCAAAGAAGTGGTGGTCGGCACCCTGGACTCGCTCTACAGCAATATGGCCCGCCAGGCCAATGGCCCGATGGAATCCCAGGGGCCACCGGACCCCTGGTTGCAGTTGCGCTCTGCCGCCGCCACTATCCCGGCCAACCTGGAAGCCATGAGTGAACTGCTGGGCGACCCACTGGGCATCGGTGTCGGCGATCTCAGCGACCAGGGCGCCGCCGCCGAGGACCAGGAGGTGACAATAAGCACCCTGGACATGATGGCAAGCCTGTTCGACGGCCAGTTGGGCGCCTTCGCCTACCTGTTGTTTATCCTGCTCTACGTGCCCTGCGTCGCCACCCTCGGTGTACTCTACAGGGAGGCCGGCCCGTTCTGGGCCTTCTTTACCGCCAGCTGGAATACCCTGATCGCCTACACCCTGGCGGTGATCTTTTACCAGGTGGGTCGCTTCAGCCTGCACCCGACCAGCAGCGCACTGTGGATAGGCTCGATGGCCGCGCTGCTGGTGGTGGGTTGTACCCTGCTGATCCAGTATGGCCGCCGTGAAACCCGCGATGAAAACCTGATTCCAGCGCTCAATATCGACTGATAGCCGGCTATTTTCGGCCCTGGACCTCGCGCCAGGCATCGACAATGGCGCGGGCCAGAATGTCGATATGGTGCCTGTCGGTGCTGCGGGAAATAATCGACACCCGCATAATCCACTGATCGCGCCAGCTCGCCCCGCTGACGTAAACCACATTGTCGCGCTGCAGGGCCTCGATCACCGCGGTGGTCTGGCTATCGCGCCGCTGTTGGCTGTCATCCTCATCGCCAAACACCACCGCCAGTTGATTCAACTCGACCCGGTTGATCACCGCCACCCCGTGCTCGCGCATTAACAACTGCTGCAAGTACCGGGCGCAATCACAGTGGCGTGCGACCATTTCGGCAATACCCTCGCGACCCAGAGTTTGCAGCAGGGCCCATACGGCAAAGCCCCTGGCGCGGCGCGACAGTTCCGGCACCAGTGCAGAGGGATCCCGCGCATCGCCCGGCGCCTGCTTGAGATAACTGGCCGTGGTAGCCATGGCGCGCTGGTGGGCAACCGGATCCCTGACTATGACAAAGCCGGTGTCATAGGGGGCCTGTACCCACTTGTGACCATCTACCGCCCATGAGTCCGCCTGTTCCGCCCCCTCACACAGACGGGCGAGCGCCGGCACCGCCCGCGCCCACAAACCGAAAGCACCATCGATATGCAGC
>JAUXCW010000342.1 GCA_030618705.1 Gammaproteobacteria bacterium
CTATTTCGCCACCGACCACCTTGTCAGCGAAAAGCCCCACAAGGCCCGGCCCGGCATGTCTTACCAACTGGTCGAAATGCCCAACTGCCGTTACGAGAGTGGTCACTGCGGACTCAAGAATGCGGATTTTAACATCGATATGCAGGTCGAATTACTGGAGAACGGCACCATGAACCTGTCCCTGGACTCCGCTTATCCCCTCAATGGCGTCAAATTGGCCGTGGTCGACAACCCCGCGGACTCGGGTGAACCCCTGGACATGGTGGCGAAAAACAAGCAACGCACCCGCTGGCTGGCTTCGGTACGTCAGCCAGGCGGTAGTGAAAGCCGTATCCGCCTGGTGATCTCGGCAAACGCATCACTCTACTATGGAGATGTCGGTACCGCCTTTATGGTCTACAAACCCGCATTCGACAAGGATTTTCGCAGAGAGGGCGATCAGTCAAAATAGCGCACAACGCGTCAAGGGAATAAACAATGACAGATACAGCATCGACCGGTGGCCTTGAAACCCCCGAGTTAAATATCGTGGCAGACTTTCTGCGCGACTGCCTTCCCTTCAATGATCTTCCGGAGCAGGACTTCAACGAGATCGTCAAGCTACTGGAGATCACCTACTACACCCAGGGCCACAAGTTTGAAAAAGATACGCCGGACAGCGGCCTGCGTATTGTCAGGAGTGGCGCTGTGGAAATTCGCGACCACAACGACCAGCTACTCGATCGCCTTGGCGAGGGCGAGAGTTTCAATCTCGCCGGGTTGAACAAGGAAGAACCCGATGTCAGGGCGGTACTGATAGAAGACAGCCTGATCTATATACTGCACGACGATGACTACCACGCGATGCGCAAAAAACATCGTCATATCGATCGTTTTTTCCATAGCCAACGCAGTAGGCGCCTGAGAAGAGCGGCGCGTCACGAGCCCGACCCCAGCAGCATGATGCGGCGCATCGATTCGCTGATGAGCACCGATGTCCTGGCGGTCACACCACAGGATACCGTTGTCGAGGTGGCAAAAGCCATGGACGCGAGGCGCGTATCGTCGGCCCTGGTATGCGCCGACGATCACGTACACGGCATCGTCACCGACCGGGATTTACGCTCCCGGGTACTGGCGGCAGGGTTGAGCGGTGAAGTCGCCATCGTCTCGGTCATGACAAAAGAGCCACGCTGTATCGATGCCAATTCAAGCATCTTTGACGCGACCCTGTTTATGACCCGCCACGGTTGCCATCACCTGCCGGTTACCCGAAACGGCGTGCTGGCCGGCATAATCACTACATCGGACTTGATGTTGGCGAGACAGGATGACCCGGTTTACCTGGTACAGCACGCCTCTCGACAAAAGGATGTCGCGGGGCTGCGCCGCATCGTCGATACCATGCCCAAACTGCTGGTGCAGTGGAGCAGTGCCGGGGTTCGCGCCAACCAGGTGGGACATATTCTCACGGCGATCAGCGATGCGGTGACGACTCGACTGATCGAGCTCTATATAGAGCGTGCGGGCCCCGCCCCGGTACCGTTTTGTTGGCTCGGCTTTGGTTCCCAGGCCCGCGGTGAACAGCTCATCGGCGCCGACCAGGACAATGGCCTGTTGATTGCCAACGAGCTGACCAACGCTGAAAAGCCGTGGTTTGAAAATTTGGCTCACGCCATCTGCGACGGCCTCGACACCTGCGGTTATGTCTACTGTCCGGGCAAGGTAATGGCCACAACGGACGAATGGCGCCAGACCCTTGCCGGCTGGAAGAATACCGTCAATCGCTGGGCCCGCGCCCCGACACCGGATGCGGTGATGCGAGTCAGTATCTTTTTTGACCTGCGGGCGGTATACGGCGATACCGGGCTATGCCGGCAGCTACAACAACATATGCTCGAAACCGCTTCACGCAACAGTATTTTCCTGGCGGCGCTGGCGGCGAACGTCCTCGATACACCCGCTCCGCTGGGGATCTTTCGCCGTTTTTTGCTCGAGCGCAACGGGGAACACCAGGACAGCCTCGACTTAAAAAAGCGCGGGGTCATCCCCATTGTCGATATTGTCCGGATTCACGCGCTGGCCAATAAAATCACCGCTGTCAATACCGATGAACGCCTCGCCGAGCTGGCTCACCAGAAGGTCCTCACCATCAACGACAGCCGCAATCTGCAGGACGCCCTGCATTTCATCATGCAATTGCGCATCAACGCCCAGGCCAGGCAAATTCAGCGGGATGAGAAAACCAGTAATCACTGCAACCCCAAGGATTTGCCCAAACTGGCCAAGGAGCAACTGCGCGATGCCTTCACCATAGTCGACCAGGCCCAGAATACCGTGCGGCTCAAATACCGGGCGGGCCTGGGATGATGTGGGGCCTGAAGCACAAGCGCCGCTGGTGCCGCCGCAAAGCCCATAGCGAAGCGTTGCTTCATTGCTGGTCCGTACCCTACCCGCCATCCCGCACCGATTGGCGGCAGCTGGAATTCCTGGTCGTCGATACCGAAACCTCTTCATTGAGCGCGGCAGAAGGTGAGATGTTGAGTATTGGCTGGGTCATCATCGAGCTGTCCGGCATCAAGCTCGCAGGTGCCGAACACTATTTGCTGAGTACAAACCACAGCGTCGGGCAAAGCGCCACTATTCACCAACTCAGGGACTGTGAGCTACTGGAGGGTATCGATCGGGAAACCATGATGTGCAGATTTCTGGAGCTTGCCGGTGGGCGCATACTGGTGTTTCATCATGCCCCACTCGATATCGCCTTCCTCAACCGGATCAGCTGTGAGCTGTATGGTGCGCCATTACTGCTGCCCTATCTCGACACCCTGGCCATGGAGCAACGCATTATCACTCGCCGGGGCACGACGCTACCGAAGAATGGCCTGCGCCTGGCCAACTGCCGCAAGCGCTACAATCTGCCGGATTACCCGGCCCACAACGCGTTGGTTGATGCGCTGGCGACGGCGGAATTATTGCTGGCCCAATTATCCTACCGTGCGGGAAAGGGAAAACTAACGCTCGGAGACCTTCTCTGAACGGAAATTGCTTTAGGACAAGGCGAATAAAATACGATGTTTTTTCGTGGTTGGGCAAGGAACCGGGACTTTCAGCACAGGACTCGAGCTAGGCGCCCCCCCGATAATACATCCATGTAGGCTCGGGCGCCGGGTCCAACCGGCGCACGGTCCTGCCCTGAAAGCCCCGGTCCCTCCGTCAATATCGCTCAAGTACTGACTATTCAAAGAAGGTCTCCGAGCGTCAGTTTTCCCTTTCCCGCGCGGTAGGATAATTGGGCCAGCAATAATTCTGCCGTCGCCAAGGCATCAACCAACGCATTGTGGGCCGGATAGTCCGGTAGATTGTAGCGCTTGCGGCAGTTGGCCAGGCGCAGGCCATTTTTCGGTAGCGTCGTGCCCCGACGAGTGATAATGCGTTGCTCCATGGCCAGGGTGTCGAGATAGGGCAGCAGTAATGGTGCACCATACAGTTCGCAGCTGATCCGGTTGAGGAAGGCGATATCGAGTGGGGCATGATGAAACACCAGTATGCGCCCACCGGCAAGCTCCAGAA
>JAUXCW010000199.1 GCA_030618705.1 Gammaproteobacteria bacterium
GGGGGAAGAGTCGATGACAGGCAAGAGTCAGCGTTACAGCGAGGTAGATCGAGCAGCTGACTACCTTATCGAGGAGCTGGGCGGCACCATCATCCTTGGTTTGCCCTTGGCGCTGGGCAAGCCGGTGCAACTGGCCAATGTGCTCTATCGCCGCGCAAAAGCGGACCCCTCGATAAGCTTGAAGATCTACACCGCCCTGTCACTGGGGCGGCCCAAACCCGGCAGCGATCTCGAGCGGCGCTTCCTGGGGCCCTTTGCAGAGCGCGTATTTGGTGACTATGAAGAGCTGGACTACCTGACGGACCTCAATGCCCAGCGACTGCCCGGCAACGTGGAGGTCTACGAATTTTACTTTAAACCCGGCGCCATGATCCGCAACGCCACGGCCCAGCAAAACTATATTTCCACCAACTATACCTTTGTCGCCCGTGATCTCAATGCCGCCGGCGTCAACGTGCTGGCCCAGATGGTGGCCAGCCGGGACGACCAGGGGCAACAGAAACTCAGCCTTAGTTGCAACCCGGAAGTCTCCCTCGACCTGGTCGAACTACTCGCCGAGCGCAGGGCCGCCGGCGAAAAGCTGTTTACCGTGGCCCAGGTTCACCCGGACCTGCCCTTTATGGTTAACGATGCCGAGGTCGAGCCGGATATTTTCGATATCATTATCGACGACCCGCAATGCGGCAAGACCTTGTTCGGCACACCTAATATGCCGGTGGCCACGGCCGACTATTTTGTCGGCCTCCATGCCAGCACCCTGGTCAAGGACGGCGGCACCCTGCAAATCGGCATCGGCTCGCTGGGGGACGCCCTGGTCTACAGCACCTTGTTGCGCCACCAGGACAACCACCACTATCGCGCATTGCTCGATGCCATGGGCATTCATGAAAAGTGGGCCGGGTTAATCGACAGCGAAGGCGGGATGGAGCCCTTCCAGGAAGGCCTGTACGGTTGCAGCGAAATGTTTATCAACGGCTTTATCAAGCTGATCGAGGCCGGCGTGGTCAAGCGTCGGGTGTTTGACGACCCCGTGTTACAGCAGCGCATCAATAACGGTGAAGTCGACGCCGACGAACTGGAAGGCGGCACCCTGATGCACGGGGGGTTCTTTCTCGGCCCGGCGGACTTCTACCAGGCCCTGCGGAACCTGCCCGACGAGTTGGCCCGGGCCATCAATATGACCCGCATCAGCTATGTCAATCACCTCTACGGCGATGAGCACATCAAGCGCTTGCAGCGCGCCGACGCCCGCTTTATCAACAGTGTCTTCACCGTTTCCCTGCTTGGCGCCGCCGCCTCCGACCAGAACGAACAGGGCCTGGTGGTCAGCGGTGTCGGTGGCCAGTACAATTTTGTCGCCCAGGCCCACGAGCTGAAGGGCGCGCGCTCGATACTGATGCTGCGCAGCACGCGGGAGCGGGAGGCCGAGGTACTCTCCAATCTGGTCTGGCGCTACGGCCACACCACCATACCCCGGCACCTGCGGGATATCGTGGTAACCGAATACGGCATCGCCGATTTGCGGGGCAAGAGCGATGCCCAGGTAATTGCGGCACTGCTCAATATCACCGACTCCCGCTTCCAGCAGGACTTGCTGCAGGAGGCGAAACAGGTCGGCAAAATTGCAGCGGATTACCACATACCCGAGGCACACCGCCACAATACTCCCGAGCGTTTACAAGCCGTCTATGACGGCTTCCACAAACTGGGCCTGTTCCCCACCTTCCCCTTCGGCAGCGACTTCTCAATGGTGGAAGAGCGTTTGCTACCTGCCCTATCCTGGCTGAAGGAAAAATCCCAGCCCCGCCACCTGCTCACCCTGGCGCGGCAAACCCTGTCTGACGACGTCCACGATCACCATTTCATTGCCCAACTGGAACGCATGGGCCTGGCTTCGCCAGCCACCCTGAAGGAGCGGATCTACCAGCGCCTGCTGCACGCGGCACTACAGGCCACGCGGCCCGCATAGACAAGACAGACATGAATGCATACATATATCTATATATTTCAATTGGTTAAATAGTGTACTTACTGTATTATCTAGACAGGCATCCGGTTTAAACACCACCAGCGAGAAAAGCCAAACCGTATCAATCCGGCTTGTTTACCGCCATGACGAGGGTATATGCTACCCCTCTTTACATGCGTTATAACAAATATTGCACTCGCCATATAAAGCAGCAACAGTAACCATCGGAGAGCCGCATGACCGGCAACGCTTCATTCTTTTTACATCACCGGCACCATCCAGGACGATGCGGCGCAATCACGCGTACCTCCCTGATGCTGGCCACGGTGCTAACGCTGTTTGCCTGTGCCGGTTTCGAAGCCAAAGAGGTCGATGTCGATTCCTACAGGCAGCGCGCTATAGTCGACACAGAAGGGCCGATAACCATCAGCGCCGCGGTACCGGATCCGCAGGAGACGGAACAACTGACCGGTCTTGACCTCTACGACCAGGGCATCCAGCCGATTTGGCTGGAGATCAAAAACGATAGCGACGAAATGGTGCGAGTTGCATTATGGAGTATCGACAGGGACTATTTCTCCCCCATTGAAGTCGCGTATATGAATCGCAGCGGGCTGAGCTCCGGTGGCGAGGCCGATATGCAACGCTGGTTTTACGAAACCCGCCTGCAACGCTATATCGCCCCTGGAGAAACCCGGTCCGGCTTTGTCTACACTCATGCCACAAGGGGCACCAAGGGCTTTAATATCGACGTATTCGGCGATCGAAAGACCTATAACTTCACCTTTTTTGTGCCCATGCCCGGCTTTACCGCTGATTACATGATCGTCGATTTCGACAATTTATACCCTGAAGAATTGATCCTCCATACCGACCCCGATGATGTGATCGGCCTGTATAAAGGCCTCAATGACCTGGTCATTTGCTGCAGCACCGACGAAAAAGGCACCCGGATGGGTGAACCTCTTAATATTGTATTCATCGCTACGGGCCTCGCCGTGCGGCGCTCGATGCTTCGCGCGGACTGGCATGAAACAGCAGCCAACGATCCCTCGACCGCCCGTGCCCGCGAACACCACTATCGGGGCCGCCCGCCCGACGCGACCTTTCATAAATACCGGCCGGACGGTGGCGAACGCAAGGAGTTGCGCCTGTGGTTGGCACCGGGCAAGGTGGGTGACGCCTATATCTGGCTGGCGCAGGTCAGCAACAATATCAGTACCGCGGGACAAAAATCAGATGCAATCGATTACCATATCGACCCGGACGTCGACGATGCCAGGCGATTCACGATACAAAATTTCTGGTATAGCCAATCCATCGCCCGCTTTGGGGTTACCAAAGGGGCTAGCGCCCATGGAGCCACCAGTATAGAAGCGCCACAGCAAAATTTCAGTGGCGAAGACTACCTTACCGACGGCAATCGCGCGGTGTTGTGGTTGTCCGAAACCCCAGTGGCAATGGACGATACCGTGATAGAGAATCTCCTGAATATAGCGCTCACGCCGCACTAGAGACCGCGTCAATGAAACAGACATCCTTTTCCATATTGCTGCCCGGATCTCTTGCCCTGCTCCTGCTTGCCATCGCCGTGAAGACTGTCGCCGGACAAACGCCGGTGCTTGAGTTCAAGCAAGTAGCTGCACCCAACGACCGATTGTACACGCGGACCGAGCGCGACCTCCACGTCACTACCGCTGTCCCCAGCGCGAAGGAAGCCGAGGCGCTATTCGGCGTCAAGCTCTACAAGCACAATATCCAGCCGGTATGGATAGAGATCAAAAACACCGGTGATGACCGTTTGTTACTGATGCCCATGGGGCTGGACCCCGCTTATTACTCAGCGATGGAAACCGCTTACCGCTCCTTTGGCCAGCAAGCACTGGACATGCTGTTAAACCGCCAGGCCGCTGATATGGCTTTTCGTGAGCATCGTATCACCATCATTATTGAACCGCACAGTACCCGCTCCGGCTACGTCTTCAGCCGGGTCGATGAGGGCACAAAATCATTCAATATCGATGTGTTGGGCAGCGACCAGCCCTATACCATGAGCTTTTTTGTGCCCGTACCCGGCTTACGTATCGACCATTACGAAGTTGACGTGCAGTCAATCTACGACGAAGACGAAATGCAGGATGTGGACCTGACGGGACTGGTGGCGGGCCTCGAAGCGCTGCCCTGCTGCGTAAGCGATAAAAAAGGCAAGGGTTACGGCGACCCGTTAAATATCGCCTTGGTCGGTGACACCTGGGATATATGGTATGCGTTGATGCGCGCCGGCTGGGATGAAACCGAGACGGTTTACGGCGCATCGCTCATCAAGATGGGCCTGTCTTCCCTGACCGGCAGCGAGTATCGGTATTCACCCGTGAGCGCGCTCTATGTCTTTGACCGCCCGCAGGATGTAGCCCTGCAGCGTGCCCGCGCCAGTATCGACGAGCGCAATCACCTGCGCCTGTGGGTCACACCCATGCGCCATCAGGGCAAGCCCGTATGGATTGGACAAATCAGCCGGGATATCGGCGTGCATTTCACCGCCAAGACCATTACCACCCACAAGATAGACCCCAATGTCGACGAAACCCGGGAGTATCTGGTCGAGGATATGGCCTACTCCCAGAGCCTGGCTAAAATCGGCTATATCTCCGGGGTGGGCCCGGCATCTTATGACGAGCCCAGGGGCAATCTCACAGGGGACCCGTATTTTACCGATGGTCTGCGGGTGGTGATGTGGCTGTCCAGAAATCAAACCAGTATCAGCGAAATCGAAGTGTTGCAGCTGGGGCAAACCCCAGGCATCCCTGCTGAGTGACTCCGATATTTGCAGGCGACAAGGGATAGTCCCGGCGATGCTCAATTTTACCCTTCAAGCCTTACTTGCATGGCGGGCCTGCCACAAAGGCATCTCGCCACGCATTGGTTTTTTTCTCGTCGTACTCATCACTCTGGACGGTTGTTCATCACCGCCCATACAACCCCACACCACTGCTACCATGCCGTTGGTCATGCTGCCCGCCTCGACCGCGGGCATCAAAGATGAGCGGGCCGAATTTCGACAACTGTATTGCGACATCAACCGACAGGTCGGCAAACAATTACCGGACTACCGCCCCTGCGATGCGGCGTTGATCAATACCGGCACGAACGCGGCCATATCATCCCCGGCGATAGTGAGAACTCGCAGCGATTGGGATGTCGATATCGTTATGGTGCCCGGACTGGGCTGGGAGTGTATCAAGAATTACGTCAAGAACAGGTCGATGTTTGAACACATTGCCGCCCTGGGCTATGAACTTACGGTGGCGCAAACCGAGGGCCTCTCCAGCAGCGGACGCAACGCGGATCTGCTGCACGCGCACCTGGTCGAGCACGGCTTGCTCGACAACGGCAAGAAGATCGTGCTGATCGGCTACTCCAAGGGTTTGCCCGACATCTTCGAGGCCTTAGTTCGCTACCCCAGGTTGGCGGGGCAGATTACCGCGGTGGTCGGCATCGCCGGCGCCGTCGGCGGTTCGCCGTTAGCGAACATCACCACACGGGAAACACTGGATCTGTTCCACATGGTCCCCGGCTCGGAATGTAGCAACAATGATGGCGGCGCCCTGGAAAGCCTGAAACCGTCGATACGGCAACAATGGCTGGCCGAACACCCCCTCCCCGCCACCATTCACTATTATTCACTGGCCACCTACCCCGAGCCAGACAATATATCCTTCGCCCTGGCTTCCTCGTACAAACAACTCAGCGCGATCGATCCACGCAACGATAGTCAGTTGATATTCTACGACCAGATTATTCCGGGTAGCACCCTGCTCGCCTACCTCAACGCCGACCATCTCGCTATGGCCGTACCCATCGCCCGTGACCATGCAATAGTCGCAGGCTTGTCACTCGACAGGAATGCCTTCCCCCGGGAAGTACTGTTTGAAGCGATAATGCGTTATGTTGAAGCAGATATTACAAATGCGGTACACAAACGATAATAAATTATTGAATACCGGAAGGAATTTATGAGTATGGCTGTTTCAATTGGGAAACACACAGCTCGCCGCGGCGACGGGGCGGGTCCGTTACAGAGTTTACTTGTCACGGCGGCGATGATACTTTTCAGCCTCGCTGGCTGTACCACGCAAACCCTCAAGCATGAGGACGAGGTGGCTGCCATCCCTCCCGGACAGGCCATGGCGCCGGCGCAAAACGGAACGCTGGCTGAAATTTCCAATGAGATTACGGCAGCCAGGGGCCCCGAATACTCCGGGTTTCACTTGCTGGACGGCAGCAGGGAGGCCCTCGAATGGCGCCTGACGCTGATTGACTCGGCGGTGTCCAGTCTCGATATAATGACCTACCTCTGGTACCCCGATAATGTAGGACGCCTGATTCTGGAGCGGGCGGTCGAAGCCGCAAAACGAGGCGTGCATGTGCGCATGATAGT
>JAUXCW010000269.1 GCA_030618705.1 Gammaproteobacteria bacterium
CAATAAGCTCGACGCGGCCCTGGAAACGATCGAAGTACTCAAGCAAATGGACCTGGCCGGCGCATTTGAGCTGCGTGGCGATGTACTCGGTCGCGATGACAAGGTCCTGGCACTGGATGCCTACCGGAGCGCCTGGGCACAACGTGCCACCTCACCGCTTGCACGGAAACTCTATATCCTGCTCAGCGATACCGATCCACAGCTGGCAAGCGAATTCAAGGGCGAATGGGCCAGGCAGCTCCCGGGAGATCCCGGCCTGTTATTGGCGACTGCAACCGAAGCGCAAAAAAAAGGTGATAACAAAACTGCGATCGGCACCTACCGCAAGCTACTGCGAAAGGAGCCACAAAACGCTATGGTACTCAATAACCTGGCATGGCTTTACTACACCGAAGACGATAGCCGGGCACTCGAACTCGCCCGGCAGGCCGCAGACCTCAGCCCCGACAATCCGGCAATTCTGGATACCTATGCCATAGTATTGATCAAGGATGGGCAGGTGGAAAAGGGCACGTCTCTCCTGGAAAAAGCGCTGCAACTGTCACCCAACTCCGAGGAAATCCAGTCCCACTTACAGCAGCTTGAGCAGCGATAAACTCGCGCCCCGGGCTACGCCACTGACTGCAAACAGGCCCGGATTCGCTCGAGCCGAGCGTCATCGACAAAGCTCGTTACCGGCAAGGTAATCAGCCGACGTGAAAATTGTGAGGCACCCTCGTACCCGACACTAAAGGCGTGTGGAACATCGCTGATCTCGTCGAGTGGTCGCTCATACATCCGCGAAACACCCAGACCACCATCCAGCAGCCCCCGGTAGAGCTCCGCACACTGTTCGTCACTGGTGCAAAGTACGGGATAACGCAACAGGGGTTTGTCGATGCATCCCAGCATTCTCGGCAGGTTTAGCAGGCCGCAGGACTCGCCCTGTAGCAGCTCATCGAGCCTCTTCTGCACGCGACGTGACCGAGCGCGATAGGCCTCGATGTTGACTTCCAGATAGTGCAGGCGCCATGGGTCCATCCGCTGAATCTGCTCCAGGGCATGGTAGCGCGTCTCACCGATATGTAAAAAAGGCAGCATCAGTAAAAGCTGATAGTACTGTGGTTGTAGTACCAGGTTGAACAGCCGCGCCTTCAGCCGCCACTGCCATTCCCGCACGCGCTCAAAGGCCAGTGTGGTCGCTCGATCACTGATTAATTCCGAGAATTTCATGGTCGCCAACAGCGCTCCACCGCCCACCTGCGAGATGGGCTTGCCGCGCCCGAAGCTCAACACGACGAGGTCTCCGCTATAGCACCCGTCCGTGGACTGTACCGGGAAATACTGGGCATTGTCCTCGATAAGAACAATATTTCTCTGGCCGATAAGAGCGCGTAAACGCGGGAAGTCTTCATTGATGCCGAGAAAATTAACGGCAACGATGGCCACTGTACGATCGTTGATGGCCGCCCGTAGTGACTCCACACAGTAGCGCGGGCTCTGTGCTTCGATATCGACCAACACCGGCTTCAGCCCGGCGTAATCCGCGGCGGCCAAAAGGTCCGGGCAGCCGTATGCGGGCAAAATAACCTCGGCACTGTCGCCCTCGAAGCCAACGGCCGCCAGCGACATGGCGAGAGACAAGGCCGCGGTTCCACTGTTCACCGCCTGCGATACATAGCCCGCCGGAATACTGGCTTCGATGGGTGCAGACTCACCGCCGAGCACGATAGGCTCGCCGACCGGGGAAAGGCGCCCACGAATAAGTTGACGGATTGACATCGCCGGGCTCAACGCTCGGAGGGTTTCCAGACGTAGATCCGGTCACCCCTGATCAGCTTGATAAACGCCTCTGCCAATGCCACGTTGACCTGCAGGAAGAAAAATATAATTCGAATGGGACCGAACTCCCGGCTCGCCGGCACTAACCAGCCAATCAGGCCGGCCACGTAGAAAAGCAATTGTGCGACAAGCGCCAGCCGGTAGATAGCGCCTTGATTCCACAGCAACAACGACACCGCCAGCAACATCAGCATGAGCCAGGGCACGGCCCAGCGCATTATCTTGTGACTCCACAGCTGTAACGCAAACAGGCCATATTGCCTGAAACTCAGGACATCCGGGTGCCGGACCAGGGCCGTCATACCCCTGAGCACTGTTCTCACCTTGCGCTGGTACTCCCGCTTACTGTCGACGATGTCCTTGTAGTGACCCAGTACGTCGGGCGCGGTTACCGCGAGCATCTGTTGCTGGCGGCAGTTCAGTGCAGTATTGAAATCGCTCGGCGAGTAGATATCCCACTGGCGACACACCTCGGCGCGGGCGGCAAAGAACGAGCCACTCAGGCCCACCAGACCGGCACAGCGCGACTCTTGCCGGCGCAGCCACATCTCATACTTGACGTAAGCCCCCTCCCCCGCCACGCTGCCGTCCTGGCTGATCATTCGATCTTCGCTGGAGACCGCGCCGATCCCCGGGTCAGTAAAGTACGCCACCAGGCGGTGAATGGCATCGGCGGGAATACCGGTGGCGACATCGGAAAAAACCAGTACCTCCCCGCTTGCCTCGCGTATCGCGCAAAGCTGCGCATACTCCTTGCCCTTGCGCTGGTCTGCCCTCACCAACCGCACCCGGCCGGGCGCAAACGCCTCTACTATCTGGTCCGTGGTATCTTCCGAACAGTCGGAGGCGACGATAATTTCCAGCCGATCGGCCGGATAATCCAGCGCCAGTGAATTTTCCAGTTTTTCCTCTATGCGCTGCGCCTCATTGTACGCAGTGATGATCAGGCTTACCCTGGGCAACTCCGCTGCCTGCGCCGGTACCGCTGCCGACCGACGCTTGGGAAGCACCATCAGTAAGGCAGCATAAATGAAATAACTATAGGCCGTCGCAATGGCCAGCAGCCAGAAAACCAATTTCATAGAAGATTCTCGCATCGAGGGATAAAAGCCGGCACCGTGACCACAACCGGCAGACACGACTATACTGTACAGTCTAATTATGGCATTAAACTTCGCGCTTGCACCAATGGCGCCAGTACCGTCGGCCGCACCCGGGAAGAACGCGACCCATCATGAAAATTCTACATATTGCCTCCGGTGATCTCTGGGCCGGAGCGGAAAAACAATTCTATACCCTGCTGTTGGCCCTGGCGAAACAGGACAAGCTAGAGGTGATGGCTATCATCCTCAACCCGGGCACCCTGGCGGACAAACTCCAGCGTGCGGGGATCACAACGCAGGTGCTGGATGAAAGCCAGCAAAGCGGCCTGGAGCTCGCCAGGGCCATCAACCGATACCTGGCGCAACAAAGCCCGGACCTGGTACACACCCACCGCCTGAAGGAAAATACCCTCGGCGGTTTACTGGCGGCCTGGCGCGGGATACCCAGTGTGCGCACCCAGCACGGCTCCAGCGAGCATACCCTCGATAGTCGACAGCTAGTAAAGCGTTTGCAAAACAGCCTGGCCTGGCTGGTAGGGCGCTATCTGCAAAAGCGAATTATCGCCGTTTCCGAGCCCCTGGCACGGGAGCTACGAGCCAGTTTCGGCAACTCGCGAGTGTGCGTCATCCACAATGGACTGGAGCTTGGTGATACCACCGGGGGCCCGGTCGAAAAACCCACGGGCCCGCTGAAAGTCGGCTTCGCCGGTCGGCTCGCCCCGGTTAAACGGGTAGACCTTTTCCTGCGGATCGCGCAGGCCGTTCTCGAACAGGGCTCGACCGGGAATCAGCCGGAGTTCCATATCCTCGGTGACGGCCCGTTGCGAGATGACCTGCTGCAACAGGCCGATGACCTGGGCCTCGCCGATGTCGTTAACTTCCACGGCCACGTCGACAATGCCGAACAACACATCGCCGAACTGGATGTATTGATACTGTGCTCCGACCACGAGGGCCTGCCCATGGCGGCACTGGAGGCGATGAAACACCATACCCTGGTACTTACCTACCCCATGGGAGGCCTCCCCGAACTGCTTGGCGAAGGTCGCTTCGGCTACCTGGTTGCCAGTCAATCGGCACAGGACTTCGCCGCTGCCATCGCCGAGATCAATGAAAACCGGGAGATGCTTACACAGCGAACGGCGCTCGCCTACCGACAGCTGGTGAAAAACTATTCAGCGGGTGCCATGGCGCACCGCCATCTGGAGTTGTATCGGCAGGTGCTGGATATTTAAGGCAGCTCCGATGACTGCTCCCGACCCACCGGGATATTGACTATAATGGTGCTTTAGGGGCGATGGCACTGACTCAAGCTCCCCGGAGCGCCGCACCGCTGACAGCGCGCCAGGTCCAGGCATAACAAGTATTGGAACACGGATGAAGAGAGACAAATTGCGGGTGGGTATTCTCCTCGACGCCTACCTGATATCTGCCTGGCAGTACAAAATGATCGAAAATATCCTGCATGCAGACTATGCGGATATCGTTCTGGTGGTAATCAACGGGGCGCCCATTAACCACTCCAACACAAGTCTGGTCGACAAAATTCGGACCCACCGTGGCCACTTGTTTGGAATCAGCATCGAAAAAGCCCTGGATCAGGTCTATCACTTTCTGATCGAACGCAATTTCTCCGTACCGAATGCGAGCAGCAAGATAGACAGCAAACCGCTGCTGGACGACAGACCCGCGCTGTACTGCCAGCCGATCCAGACCCAGTGGTCTGACCGCTTTGAAAGCACAGATATCGACGATA
>JAUXCW010000346.1 GCA_030618705.1 Gammaproteobacteria bacterium
TGGCCCGGCAAAATCAAGCCCGGCACGATCATCAATGATGTATTCGCGCACGAGGACTGGATGCCCACGTTGCTGGCCGCAGCCGCAGGCAAAGATACCGATATCCAGGCGAAGTTGAAGAAGGGTGGCGTTAAGGCCGACGGCAAAACCTTCAAGGCGCATCTTGACGGGTATAACCAGATGGACTTGTTGACCGGTAAAGGTCCGGGCATACGCAAGGAAATCTTCTATTTCAGCGGTGACGGTAACCTGAACGCTGTTCGGGTAGGCGAATGGAAGATCACATTTACCGAAATGTGGGGTAATCTGCCGACGGCCTGGCACAAAACCCCAAGTTGGCCACTGATCACCAACCTGCGGCGTGATCCCTACGAGCGTTTTGATAGTCAATCCGAAATGTATACAAAATGGTGGGCGGACCGGATGTACATGATGGTGCCTGCGCAAGAGGTTGTTGGAAGGCAGCTGGAGAGTTTGAAGGAATTCCCACCGGCCAGGGGATCGAGCCTGAGTCTTGGTCAGTTGATGGACAGAATTACCTGGGCCACTTCAGCGACCAAGTAGTAAGTAAGGTCCTAGCTGGCGCAACGTAAGTAAACCTGCGAAGAAACTGGATATGGCAAGGTGCGAATGGCAGCGCCTTGCCGAAATTCAGGGGACGCCTGCAACTTAGTAACTTAGGGAATCGGGACGCTTGCTTCTATCTCGTTGACGATTATCAACTCTGTCTCGATCTGCTCGAAACGATGCTTAAGCGCTATGAGCGTCCCCTGCTACGGTATACCCATTTCGAAGGATCGTCATCGAGTCGATATAGAGCTCTGGATTCTCGGTCGTGGACTTCTCGTAGAGTACCATCATCTCCACCAGTGTCTCGGAATTCATACAGACTCGAACTATTTGCCGTGATCCTCGTCCAGCGCGGCACGCACCTTCTTACCCCAGGTCGCAAACAACTCGTTGACGTTGTGCTCGGCGCTAAGCTCGGTGTTCTCCTGATACTCCTCGCCGACTGACTGGGGACCTTCATAAATCGCCAGCAATTCGCGACTCATGGCATCGCGTAGCTCCACTTGCATGATGAGCTCACCCGTGCCCTTGGTAATCACTTTTTCGTCGGGCCGCGCATAGGGCGTCAGGCTGACGATGGCGATGGAGAGCTCCAGCACGCCCTTGCCTGGCTCACTAACGACGGGGTAACCGCCTTCCTTCTCCAATTGCTGCTTCATGGCCGCGCGATACGCCTGCCTTGCATGGGCGATATCATCCGCGGTCAAGGCCCACTTGCGCGGATTGCGATCCTCACCTTCTACCCAGGGCGGAGGGACGACCTTAGCATGGGACAACTCGAGGGGGTCGACCAGCACCTTATCGTAGGCGCTCAAACTCAGCCCGGGGCGTTCATAATAGGTTTTCATCTCATCGGTACCTGCAATGCTGTTCGAGGCCAGCAAAGTGACTGCCAGCATTACCAGGTATTTTATCAATGTGCTTTTTCCATTCTTCATAGTCAATCTCCAATCGTTGTCAGTGCAATTTACCGCGCGGTAAATCCCCCGTCGATAACCAGTTCGCTGCCGGTGACATATTTTGCCTCATCGGAGGCAAGGTACAGCACGCCCCAGGCGACGTCATCCGGCTCACCCATCTCACCGCCGGGGATATTTTCCGTGGCTTTTCCCCAGGCCTCGGGACCCTGGCTATTCAAGCCGTCGCGCACCATGTCGGTCAGGATATAGCCGGGATGGACTGAGTTTACCCGTACTCGATAACCCTGTTCCAGACAGTACAGGGCCGCGGACTTTGTCAGCAGGCGGACGCCCCCCTTGCTGGCGTTGTAGGCGGCCATTATCGGGTCGCCGACCTGCCCCGCGGTGGAGGAGATGTTGATCACCGAGCCACCGTTGTCACGCATGGCGAGAACCGCCTGTTTGGTGCCCATGAACACCGCATCGAGATTGACAGCCTGGGTTTTTCGCCAGCCCTCGAGTGTCTCCGTCTCGAGCGGTTCGGGAATGGCGATACCCGCGTTATTGACCAGGATATGCAGCCCGCCATGCTGCGCGACTACCCTATCGACCAGGGTCACCCAGGCCGTTTCGTCGATAACATCCTGGTGCATATAGCTGCAACGACCGCCCGCAGCGTTAATCTGCACTGCTGCGGCCTCACCGGCCTCGTCGTTGAGGTCGGTGATCACCACCACCGCACCCTCCGCCCCCAGTCGCCCGGCGATAGCAAGCCCCAGACCACGTGCGCCGCCGGTGACGATGGCGACCTTATCCTGTACCCTGCCCATAATCTTACAAACCTTTGCAATCCAATCGCAAGGATATTACCCCGATCACCCGGCGATAGCGAAAAACCACCATTACGACAGGAGAGTGACTGTGATCAAACTAAAACCTTTTGCCCTGATAACACTGCTAGGCATCTTCGGGGCCGCTCCCGCATTGGCGGCGGTGGGTGTAACGGACGACTGCCAGGAGGATATCAAGGATCTGGAGGATAAAATCAGGGACGACAAGGAGGACTACACGGCGGAATCCCGCCGAAAAGCCAAAACCCAGTTGGCAGCGGCGAAAACCAATCGGCTCAATCCGGCCAAATGCCGCGGCAATATCATGGATGCCCGCAAGGAGCTGAAGCAGGGCAAGCGCGACAAAAACAAGGAAGATTGACCTGCATCACTAACTGCCGAATAAATTCGATCCTACAAAATAAACGGTACCAGCACCTTGCGCTCCGGTGGGTAATCGGGAAAATTGTCCCGGTACCAGCGATGTATCTGGAATGCGCGGGGCACCAGGTTGGCGGCACTCACCAGTAATACGAACACCGCACCGAGCGACCAGGTGGCAATGGCGAAACCGGTAAAGGACAATAATTCGCTGAAATAGCTGGGATTGCTTACATAGCGAAACAGCCCGCCATAGGGGATGCGATAGATTTTTTCACCCCGCGCCGCCTCCTCCACACTGCGTAAATTTCGCAATATGGCGTCGGAGTGGAGGTTCAGGAGAAAACCAGTGAAATAAATCAGCATGCCGACGATAAAGCGCGGGTCGCCAAACCAGTCCGGGGTAAAGTGAGTACCGAGCTGGGCGATGAAAACCGCGTTCAGATAACCGTGCAAGGTGGTAACCAGCCAACCGGCCAGTATGATCGACAGACTGAAAGTCCCCCGCGAGCCCCTGGCAACCCGCATCAATAACGGGAACACAAAGCCCCGGTTGCCGTAGTGCAACAACCAGATACCGAGAAAAAACAGGGGCACCACCTCGAAACGATTCTGGCCGTGAAAATAGAACCAGGCAAAGCTCAATGTGGCGGGCAGCTCCATCAGGAACCAACCCCACTGCGGTGGCAGGTTGACGCCGTATTTATCCGAGGCAAACCGGCCGTAGGGCGCCTGCACAAACATGGCACCGAGCATGATAGCCCCCGCGTAGACAAAACTACCGATCAGGATAAG